>CAMNYG010000370.1 GCA_946570335.1 uncultured Dietzia sp.
ACGTCGTGGGTCGAACCACCGACCCCACGTCGAACGCATAGGAATAGTGCGTGACGTCAATCCTAACCCCCGCCTGAGAGCAATGACCATCCACCCCGCCGAACTCGTCTTGGGTGGTCATCCGCCTCATCGGACGTGACCCACACCGCACCGCCACGGGCTCCGGAGCGGGCCTCCACCTCCGCATACACGAGCATCGACGGCCGATCTCCTAGGCTGTATCCCCATGACCGACTCCGCGCCGACTCCCCGCCATCACCCCGGGCGGGGGTACGGACGTGCCGCCGCCCTCCTCGTTGCCCCGCTCACGCTCGGCCTGACGCTCACGGCGTGCGGCCCGTCCCCCGTCGACATGGTCGAGCACCCGATGACGACGACGCCGTCGCGGATGGCCGGCGAAGAACTGCAGCGCGCCGCCGAACCCGAGAACTCCTGTGCCCCCGAACCGGCGCCCGCGGAGTTCACGGGAACCGGGGACCGCGAGGTCCGGACCGCCGAGCCGGGGGTCGATGCGGTGGAGGTGCCCCGCTCCCCCGAACGCATCCTGGCGCTGGGCGTGACGGCGGTCGACGTCGCCTGCGCCCTGGGTCTGCAGGACCTCGTCGTCGGCACCTCGGGGTTGCCCCGCGACGCCGACGTCTACCTCCCCTCCCCCCTGATCGACCTGCCGGAGGTCGTCACCTCCGGCTCCACCCCCACGGAGGTCTCCACTGCCGCGCGGGGCCTCACGCCGGATCTGATCGTCGTGGGCGACGACGACCTCGACCCGGCGGTGGTGGACGCGCTGTCTTCCGTCGCTCCCACCGTCGTCTACGACTCCGCGACCCTGTCCTGGGCGGCCGCATCCGAGATGATCGCCGACGCCTACGGACGTCCTCGCGCCGGCGGGGACGTCCTCCTGAGTGTGATCGAACAGGCCCAGATGACAGAGGTGGCCGCCACCCCCTCGGATTCCCGGGTCTCCCTGGTCTCCGTCGGCGGGACCGACGGTGACGGTGCGACCGTTCAGGCCCCGGACACACTCGGCTCGTTGATGCTCGAAGCGGTGGGGGCCGGTCGGCCGCCGTCCCAGCTGACCCGGGACGGCGTGCGGATCCCCCCGCTGCCCGAGTCACCCGCGGTGGGCGACGAGTTGGACGGCGACGTGATCTTCGCAGTGGTCGGCGGCACCCCGGACGCGGAGGACGACGCGAGGGAGGTCTTCGCCTCGGACCGGTGGACCGAACTGGACGCGGTGGGCGCCAAGCGGATATTCGTGGTGGATCGAGCGGTCTGGGAGGGCGCGGGCCCGGTGGCGGCCCGGGCCGTCCTTGAGGACATCCGCGCATCGATCAACGGGATCGCACCCGACGGATAGTGCCCGCGCGGCGCGGACCGGGCCCGGCAGAGCCGGGACTCCCGACAGCGCCGGGCCCCGTGTTCGTGGTCTCCCACGAGCACGGGGCCCGGCTCATGTCACGTGTGTGACCGCCCGGTGTGAGTGGTCAGAAGTCCCAGTCCTCGTCCTCGGTGGCGACGGCCTTGCCCATGACGTAGGAGCTGCCGGAGCCCGAGAAGAAGTCGTGGTTCTCGTCGGCGTTGGGGCTCAGCGCTGCGAGGATGGCCGGGTCGACGTCGGTCTCGTCCTTGGGGAACATCGGCTCGTAGCCGAGGTTCATCAGGGTCTTGTTGCCGTTGTAGCGCAGGAACTTCTTGACGTCCTCGGTCCAGCCGACCGGGTCGTAGAGGTCCTCCGTGTAGTCGGCCTCGTTGTCGTACAGCTCGAACAGCAGCTCGAACGTGTAGTCCTTGAGCTCGTCGCGCGTGGCCTGGTCCACGTGCTCGAGAGCGCGCTGGTACTTGTAGCCGATGTAGTAGCCGTGCACCGCCTCGTCACGGATGATCAGTCGGATCATGTCGGCGGTGTTGGTGAGCTTGGCGCGAGACGACCACCGCATGGGCAGGTAGAAGCCCGAGTAGAACATGAAGGACTCGAGCATCACCGAGGCGATCTTGCGCTTGAGCGGGTCGTCTCCCGAGTAGTAGCCGAGGATGACCTTGGCCTTGCGCTGGAGGTACGGGTTCTCCTCGGCCCACCTGAACGCGTCGTCGACCTGTGGGGTCGAGCACAGGGTGGAGAAGATGGTCGAGTAGCTCTTGGCGTGGACCGACTCCATGAACGCGATGTTGGTGAGCACCGCCTCCTCGTGCGGGGTCGACGCGTCGGGGATCATGCTCACCGCGCCGACGGTCCCCTGGAGTGTGTCCAGGAGGGTCAGGCCGGCGAAGACCCGGGTGGTCAGCGTCTGCTCGTATTCCGTGAGTGTCTCCCACGACTGCATGTCGTTGGAGACCGGAACCTTCTCGGGCAGCCAGAAGTTGGTGGTCAGCCGGCCCCAGACCTGGTCGTCGACCTCATCGGGGATGCGGTTCCAGTTGATCGCCGACACGCGGTCGATGAGCTTGGGCTGGACGCCGGCGGCGGGGCTGTGGGATCCCGGAGCGTGGAGCTCGGCGGTCATCGGATCTCCTCCTGATGGCGGATGGTGGCGGTGGCGCGGCCGTGTGGCCGGGCTGTCAGAGCATGCACGAGACGCAGCCCTCGACCTCGGTGCCCTCGAGCGCGAGCTGGCGCACCCGGATGTAGTAGAGGGTCTTGATGCCCTTGCGCCACGCGTAGATCTGCGCACGGTTGACCTCGCGGGTGTCCGCGGTGTCCTTGAAGAACAGGGTCAGCGAGAGTCCCTGGTCGACGTGCTGGGTGGCAGCGGCGTACGTGTCGATGATCTTCTCGTAGCCGATCTCGTACGCGTCCTGGTAGTA
>CAMNYG010000371.1 GCA_946570335.1 uncultured Dietzia sp.
GCGTTCGCCCCCGTGCTCGTCGGTTCGGCGGCCGCAGGACTCGCCGGCGGGTTCGTGTGGTGGCAGGCGCTGCTGGCGTTGGTCGTGGCGTGGTCGTTCATCGTGGGCGTCAACTACGCCAACGACTACTCGGACGGCGTTCGCGGTACCGACGACGACCGCGTGGGCCCGCTGCGGCTGGTCGGCTCGGGGCTCGCCAAGCCGGCGACGGTGAAGCGGGTGGCATTCTTCTTCCTCGGCCTTGGTGGCGCGGCCGGACTCGTGCTCAGTGCCACCTCGGCGCCGTGGCTCATCCTGGTGGGCCTGGTCTGCATCGCCGCCGCCTGGTTCTACACCGGCGGCAAGAACCCGTACGGGTACCGCGGCCTCGGCGAGGTGGCGGTGTTCGTGTTCTTCGGGCTGGTGGCTGTGCTCGGCACCCAGTTCACCCAACTCGGCTCGATCACCTGGTACGCCGTGGTCGCCGCCGTCGCGGTGGGCAGCTTCTCGTGCGCGGTCAACCTCACCAACAACCTGCGCGACATCCCCTCGGACACCGAGGCCGGCAAGGTCACCCTCGCCGTGCGCCTGGGTGATTCCAACACTCGCGGCCTGCACGCGGTCCTGGAGCTCCTCGTGCCGTTGCTGGCGACGCTCGCGCTCATCCCGGCCACCCCGTGGGCACTGCTCGGGCTCGTCGCGATGCCCGTCGCGTGGAAGGCCAACGGTCCCGTACGTGCGCGCGCCACCGGCGCCGATCTGGTTCCGGCGCTCGGGCTTGCCGGGTTCGCGATGCTCGCCTGGAGCGTGCTCGTCAGCTGTGGCTTTGTGATCTCCACGCTGTAGTCGCAGGTTAGGGGCGGGCGGGCTCGTGGGGCAGGCCCGGCTGGGCGGGCTCCCGGGGCAGGTCCGACGTCTCCACGATCACCGGCGCAGACTCGGGCGCCTCTGCCGTCGCCGCGACGAGCCCGGCTGCGCACATGCCCAAGAGCACGATCGTGGCGGCGATGACGGAGCGGGACATGAACGGTGGCCTTTCACAGACGTGCGCCGCGGGCACGGCGACCGGTTCACGGTAACCCGAAATGCACGACACCCCGGCGTTCATCTCATGACGTGAGATGAACGCCGGGGTCGACGTTGTCACCGACGGGTTACGCGACCGCCGGAAGTTCCGGGACGGTCAGCCGCGGCCGTTGGCGACCGTGGGTCCGGGGGCCTCCTGGACCCGGTTCGGGGAACCGGCCGCGACGGTGGGGGCCACGGAACCGGACGAGGTACCCGGACCCGAGCTGGTCGAACCGGGGCCCGAGCCCGTGGTGCCGTTGGCGCTGGAGCCCAGCAGCGCCGGGATGCTCGAGGACGCACCCGGGGCGGAGGATCCGCCGTTGAGGACGATGCTCAGGCCGGCCAGGCCCAGCAAGGCCGCACCGGTCAGGGCCAGGCCCGGCGCGAGATCGCCGAGCGAGCCGGTGGTGCCCGTGGTGGTGGAGCCGGGCACGGTCGAGCCCGGGACGGTGACCTGGCCCTCGGTGACGAGCTCGGCATCGCCGGTGGTCTCGCCGCCGGTGTTCGAGCCGGTCTCGGTGCCGGTCTCCGTGTCGATCAGGGAGCCCAGCGGGCCGAGGCTCTCGGTGTTCAGGTTGCCGGCACCCTCGCCCTCGACCTCGCCGGTGGCCGAAGAGCCGAGCGAGTCACTGCCCGGGGTCTGCTCGCCCGGGGTCGGCTCCCCATTGTCCGGGGTGGTGCCCATGAGGCTCTCAGAGACACTGCCCAGCGGGCTGCTCGGGTTCTCGGTGTTCTCGGCGTCCCCGGTCGATCCGGTCGCGAGGTCGGCCACCGAGCCGGCGTCGCCGCCGAGCGCCACCACGATGCTGGCGACGGCACCCAGGAGGGAGTCCGTGCCCTCGGAGCCGGTGGCGATCTGTCCGCCCGCCTCGGCCTCACCGCCGAGGCTGCCCTGGACCGCACCCGAGGACCCCGCCTGGGCACCGGCCGGGAGGTTGCCCTCCGCGTCCGCGACAACCAGCTGCACGGTGTGGTTGACGGTCGCGCCGTCCATGGTTCCGCTGACGACGACGTCGAACAGGCCCGACTGGGTGGGGGTACCGCTGATGATCCCGTCCTCGAACGTCAGGCCGTCGGGGAGGCCGGTGACCTCGGTGGCCTCGAAGCCGGCCATACTCCCGGCCCAGCCGAGATCGTTCAGGTCGTACGAGAACTCGACGCCGACCTGCAGGCCGGGGATGACGGTCGCGACGGTCTGGACGTCCTCGCGGACGGTGGGCGTATCGGGAGTGGCGACGACGACGCCGCCCACGAGGGCGACAGCGGCGGCGGCTGCGACGGGGGCGACGAGGCGGCCCCGGACGATACGACGAGGACGGGCGAGACGTGCACGCATCGGCTGGTTCCTTCCGGAGGGGTTCGGATCGCTCACTCCCCGGAAATGGGAGCGCAGACCATAACGGCAATCACCCTAACCACTTGCACATCAACTGTCTACTTGCGTCCCAATTTTCTCGTAGGACACTCCAGCAACACTGGTAACACACCCACGGGGGTATATGTCTCGAGATTGGCGAAGACTTAGCTCGGGGATCGCCCGGTCCCCACCCGACCGCACGGCGCAGGACGAGCGCGGGACACGACCGACGCGGTGCATGACAGGGTCGGTGCAGGGACATGGCCGTGCCCGAGATCGCGCGGCGCGCAAATGTGAACTGCCCGACCCCATCGGGGCCGGGCAGTGAAGCCCGAGATATCGGTCCGATTTCAGATTCAGGGCACCGGGACCGTGGTCGAGGGCGCGGCCTCGGATT
>CAMNYG010000372.1 GCA_946570335.1 uncultured Dietzia sp.
GGAGTTGATTTATTACCTTCTCAACCAAACTCCGCTGGGCAGGCGAGGTGGGCGCGAGCGATCCGGAGGCGTTCCTGGCCGATGCCACCGAGTATCTGGAGGCGGCAGGGCACATCGTGATCGCGTGGATGTGGCTCGAGCAGCTGCTGGCGCTGGGCGCGCGAGTGGGCGAGGCCTCCGAGGGGTCCGATGCGTTCGCCGCCGGCAAGCTCGGGGCCGCCCGTTACTTCCTGCGCCGCGAGCTGCCGATCGTCGACGCCAAACTCGATCTGCTCGCTTCCGGTGACCGCACCACGCTCGACATGCGCGACGACTGGTTCTGATCCAGCCCCAGCGCAGCGCCGTGGGTGGGGCGAGCCTCGGTCGGGCCTGGGTCAGCGGTCAGCTCAGGGCTGCCACCACGGGCGCAGGGGGCGGTCCCAGGTCTGGGCGTCGGTCAGGCGAACGGCGAGAATCTGGTGGAGCTGGATCTTGTTGTGCTCGAAGCCGTACTGGCAGGCGCCCATGTACAGGCCCCACAGCTTGGCCATGGGCTCACCGACCTCCTCGACGGCCGAGTCCCAGTGCTCGACGAGGTTGGCGCACCAGTCACGCAGCGTCATGGCGTAGTGCTGGCGCAGGTTCTCCTCGTGAAGCACCTCGAAACCCGCGTTCTCGGCCTCCAGATGCACGGTGCCGGCGCCGGCGAGCTCGCCGTCCGGGAAGATGTAGCGGTCGATGAACTGCCCGGCTTTGACCTTGCCCACGTTGTCCGGCCGGGTGATGCAGTGATTGAGCAGGATGCCGCCGGGCTTGAGGTAGTTGTAGAGGCTGCTGAAATAGGCGTGGTAGTTCTTGCGGCCGACGTGCTCGGTGATGCCGATCGAGCTGATCGCGTCGAAGTCCCGCTCCGGCACGTCGCGGTAGTCCTGCAGTCGCATCTCGGCCAGGTCGCCGAGCCCCTCGGCCTCGATCGCGGCGCACCCCCACTCGACCTGTTCCTTGGACAGGGTCACGCCGATCACCCGAACGCCCCGGCGAGCGGCGTACCGGACCATCCCGCCCCAGCCGCATCCCACGTCGAGCAGGCGGTCGCCGGCTTTGAGGCCGAGCTTGTCGAACACCAGCCGGTACTTGTTCTCCTGCGCGTCCTCGAGCGAGGCATCGAGATCCGGGTAGGCGGCGCAGGTGTAGGTCATGGACGGGCCGAGGATCCACTCGTAGAAGCGGTTCGACACGTCGTAGTGGTAGCTCACCACCTCCGAGTCGCGCTCCTTGGAATGCCTGCGCAGGCCACTGACCACGCGTTTCCACGCCGGCTGCACCTCCTGCGCCGGGATCGGCGGCACGGTGAGATTCTCGCGGCCGATCGAGCGGGCGATCCGCAGCAGCGTCCGCGCGTCGGGCATGCGGGTCATGGTCTTGCGGAACACCTCGAGCGAGCCGAAGACGTCGCGCGGGGCACCCGGGTGCACGCCCCCCACCTCGAGCTCGCCCATCAGGTAGGCGCGGGCCAGACCGAGATCGCCGGGAGCGGTGACGAAGTACTGGAGCGCCTTCTCACTCTTCAGACGCAGGACCAGCTCACAGTCGGCCGGCCCGATCGCCGAGCCGTCATAGGCCTCGATCCGCAGCGGCGGCTCGCCGGTCGCGAACGCGCCGATGATCTCGCCGATCGTCATCTTGCCCGTGGGCATACTGCGGGTGGTGGTCATCGTGCTCCTACCGCCTTGTCGTACAGGGTCGCGAACCGACCGTTCGGGTCGAACTCCGTCTTGAGCCGCGCCGCGTGCTCGCCGCCATAGAGCTGGGCGAACTCCTCTCGCGAATAGAAAACCTCCGAGTACAGCGACTTGTGCCCGCCGAGCCGGGAGACCTCCTCCTCGATGCGCCGGTTCCAGGCCCCTTCCGCCATCCCGGGCTCTATAGGTGCAGAGGACCAGAAACCGATGTTGACGTACGTGGTCTCCGGTTCCAGCGGGTACAGGGGCCACGGGCGGTCCGATCCCGGCGCCGGCGTGGACTCGCGCAGCCGCAGGGGGCACAGCCACACCGGTTCGATGGGCACCTCACGGAGGAACCACTCGAGGAACTCGGCCGTACGGTCGATGGTCACCTCGACGTCCTGCACCACGCGTTCGCGCGGCCCCTCGCCCTTGAGCGCGCCGATCTTGTTGCCCAGGTCGTAGCGGTGATCCAGGCCGATGATCTTCCAGTACGCCGACGAGCGCAACAGCTGTTGTGGCCAGAACCGCCTGATCCGCGGGTTCTGCACACCGAAGGCCCGCGAGCACCAGAACCAGTCGGTGTCCCAGCGCCACAGGTAGTCGCGGATGGTCAGCCGGTCACGCTTGACCGAGCCCTCGGGCCCGTCGTGTTGGAGCGACCGGTAGTAGATCGCCTGCTTGTCGGCCACGCCCGAGTAGTCGGAGACCGGGCCCGGCTCATCGGTACGCCGCCCCAGCGTCAGGTACGACTCGTCGGCGGAGAAGACGACGCCGTCGAGGAAGTCGACGGTGCCGCGGTCGGCGTCGGGGCCCGGGCCGCCGCTGCCGGTGGCGGCGGCAGCATCGTCGTCGTACCTCCCCTCCTCGCTGATCCGCTCCAGCGCCGCGGTGAGCGCGGCGATGGAGTTGAACCGCACGTGGCGCAGCTCGACGTAACGCCTGACCGGCTCCAAGGCGATGCGCAGCCGCACCGCGTAGCCCAGAGAGCCGTACGAGTTGGGGAAGCCGCGGAACAGGGTGCGCTCACGCTCGGTACCGTCGGGGCGCGCTGTGACGATCTCGCCGGTGCCGGTGAGCACGTCCATCTCC
>CAMNYG010000373.1 GCA_946570335.1 uncultured Dietzia sp.
CGCCCCCGGCACCGCCGACGTCTGGCTCGCCGTCCCGATGGCCGAGGCGGCCATGATCCCCCGCGGGGGAGCGCACGCCCGGCTGGAAGTGCTGGACGTGATCATCGGAAGCGTGGCCGACGGGCGGTGCCGCCGTGTCGTCGTCGTCGAAGGCAGAACCGAACTGCCCGGCGTGCGCGCACAACGCCACGTCGCCACCCACATCGCCGAGGAGCTGCCCGACTCGGTCCTGCTCGGCGTCGGCGGCGACGTCGCACTCGTGCGGCTACGCGCCGACCGGATCGTGCTCACCGACCACGACGGCGTCGCCGACATCGCCCCCGACGACCTCGCCACCTCCGGTCCCGACCCCTTCGCCGACCTCGAGGGGCACTGGCTCGAGCACCTCAACGACCCGCGCTGCCGCATCGTTCCGCGCATCGCCATGCGAGTATGCCGCTGCCTACCCGCCCAGCGACCGGTGCTCGTCGGCATCGACCGCGCCGGCGTCGACCTCGAGTTCACCGACCGCGACGACACCATCCACCGGCAGCGCCTGCCGTTCGCCGAGGCATGCACCGACGTGGCCGAGCTGGGCACCCAGATCAGGCTGCTCGCGGGCGGGCCACGGTACCCTCTGGATCGTGCTGCTCTCCGACCGTGACCTTCGTGCCGAGCTCGCCGACGGGCGGGTCGTCCTCGACCCCTTCGACCCGTCCCTGATCCAGCCCTCCAGCATCGACGTCCGGCTCGACCGCGTGTTCCGCGTGTTCAACAATTCGCGCTACACCCACATCGACCCGGCGCAGCAGCAGGACGAGCTCACCGAACTGGTCGAGGTCGCCGACGGTGACCCGTTCGTGCTGCACCCGGGCGAATTCGTCCTGGGGGCCACACTCGAGCGGCTCGACCTGCCCGACGACCTGGCCGGGCGTCTCGAGGGCAAGTCCTCGCTCGGGCGACTCGGACTGCTCACCCACTCCACCGCCGGATTCATCGACCCCGGCTTCGGCGGGCACATCACCCTCGAGCTGTCGAACGTGGCCAACCTGCCCATCACACTGTGGCCCGAGATGAAGATCGGCCAACTGTGCCTGTTCCGGCTGTCCAGCCCGGCCGAGAACCCGTACGGCAGCACGTCGATAGGCTCCAAGTACCAGGGGCAGCGCGGCCCCACCCCGTCGAGGGCGTACCTCAACTTCCAGTAGGCCCCCGCGACGAGGTTCCCCCGCCCACCTCCGCATCCGCGCTCGCGCCTGCCCACCCACCTCCGCATCCGCGCTCGCGCCTGCCCGCACCGGGAAGATCCGCTCCCCAACGTGAACTGCCGCCCGCGCATCGGCGGGAGCGGGACGCCATAGTGAGGAGCGGTTGTTCTGCTTGGGGCCCGGCATATTCGTGTGGACAGCCCGTCACCGCACGGAAAGATGCGGCGCGCAGTGCTCGTCCGGCGTTCACGCAACGGTTCCCGAGCCGTCGCCTCCGGCCTATAGACAGAGGGCATGCGTATGACCGTGTTCGGGACCGGGTACCTCGGCGCCACCCACGCCGCCTGCATGTCCGAGTTGGGGCATGAGGTGTTGGGGGTCGACGTCGACGAGGCGAAGATCGAGAGACTGCGGCGCGGCGAGGTGCCGTTCTACGAGCCGGGACTACCCGAGATCCTCGCCCGGAACGTCGACTCGGGTCGGCTTCGGTTCACCACCGACTACGCCGAGGCGGCCGAGTTTGCGGACCTGCACTTCATCGGCGTGGGCACCCCCCAGCGCAAAGGCGAGTTCTCCGCCGACACCACCCAGGTCGAGGACGTGGTGGCGCGTCTGTCCCCGCTGCTGACGCGCGACGCGGTGCTGGTCGGCAAGTCCACTGTGCCGGTGGGGACGGCGGTGCGGCTGCAGGGGATCGCGGACTGGCACGTACCCGGCGGGGTGCGCGCCCACGTGGTGTGGAACCCGGAGTTCCTGCGTGAGGGGTTCGCGGTCGAGGACACGCTGACGCCGGACCGCATCGTGATCGGCCTGCCCGGTGGTGCCGACGAGCAGAGCGCGGCGCGTGAGCTGGTGGATGAGGCGTACGCCCCGATCCTGGACTCGGATCCGTGCCCGGTGATCGTGACCGATCTCGCGACCTCGGAGCTGGTCAAGGTCAGCGCGAACGCCTTCCTGGCCACCAAGATCAGTTTCATCAACGCCGTGTCGGAGGTGTGCGAGGCCGCCGGCGCCGACGTGACGGTGTTGGCTGATGCGATCGGGATGGACCCGCGGATCGGTCGGAAGTTCCTCGGCGCCGGCCTCGGCTTCGGTGGCGGCTGCCTGCCCAAGGACATCCGGGCGTTCATGGCGCGTGCGGGCGAGCTGGGCGCGGACGAGGCAATGTCCTTCCTGCGGGAGGTCGACTCGATCAACATGCGCCGCCGCGAGCGGATGGTCGACCTGACCGCCGAGGCGTGCGGCGGGACGCTGATCGGCACGACCGTCGCGGTGCTGGGGGCCGCGTTCAAACCCGACTCCGACGACGTGCGCGACTCGCCGGCCCTGAACGTGGCCGGGATGCTCTCGCTCAAAGGTGCGCAGGCCGTGGTCTACGACCCGCAGGCCCTCGACAATGCGCGCGCACTGTTCCCGACGCTGGCGTACGCCGACTCGGCACTGGAGGCGTGTGAAGGGGCGGACGTGGTGTTGGTCGCCACCGAGTGGGCCGAGTTCGTGGAGCTCGACCCGGTCGCCGTGGCACGCGCCGCGCGCGGAAGAGTTCTGCTGGACGGCCGCAACTGTATGCCCGGCGACGACTGGCGTGAGGCGGGCTGGACCTACC
>CAMNYG010000374.1 GCA_946570335.1 uncultured Dietzia sp.
CGCGCCGTACCTCGACACGGCCGCCCCGACGCCGGCGAGACCGCCGACCGCGAGCACACCCGGCATCGCCTTCTTGGCGGCCTTGCGCACGGTGCGGAAATCCTTGACGTCCCACCCGTTCTCGACGGCGTACTTCCGCAGCTTGGAATCCGGGTTGATGGCCACCGGATGACCCACCATGGTCAACATGGGCATGTCGTTGAAGCTGTCCGAGTAGGCGTAGCAGCGGGACAGGTCGAAGCCCTCCGCCTCGGCCAGCGTCGCGATGGCGTGGGCCTTGCCCGGCCCGTGCAGGATATCGCCCACGAGCCGGCCGGTGTAGACGCCATCCACCTCCTCGGCGACCGTCCCCAGCGCGCCGGACAGGCCCAGCCGGGTGGCGATCACCCGCGCCAGCATCACCGGAGTGGCGGTGACCAGCCAGACCTGCTGTCCGGCATCCAGGTGCATCTGCACCAGTGACCGCGTTCCCGGCCAGACGCGGTCGAGCATCGAGGTGTCCACCACCTCCTCGCTCAGCTCGGTCAACTCCGCGACGGTCCGGCCCTCCACGAACGCCAGAGCCTTGTCCCGGCCGGCCGCCACGTCGTCCGCGTTCTCCTCGCCGGAGATCCGGAACTTCGCCTGCGTCCACGCGAGCCCCATCAGGTCGCGCGCGGTGAAGAACTTGTGCTTGGCCAGTCCGCGGGCCAGCAGGATGATCGAGGCGCCCTGAATGAGCGTGTTGTCCACGTCGAAGAACGCGGCGACCGTCGGATCGGCGACGAACGGCTCGGTGGCGTGCTCGTCCTCGGTGACGTCCGCATCGGCGACCGGGGGCCGGGGTTCGGTGACGGACTCGATCTTCACCGCGTTCTCGGCCGAGGCCTCACCCGCCACGCGTTGCCTGCGGTGGTTTCGCCGCCGCCAGGCCAGTCGGCCGAGGGCGCTCATGACGTCGGCGCGACCGGGGAGCCGCATGCCGAACAGGGTGGTGCCGGAATCCGGATCCTCGTGCTCTGCAGCGGGTGCGGGGGAGTCCGCGTCAACGGCATCCGGGCCGATGCTGTTGGTGGGTGTGGTGTCGGCGTCGTCGTCGTTCACCTGGGGTGACCTCCTGCAGGGCGATGGCACCCCATCCTAGGTCAGCCCCCGGGCGGTCGGGCACTATCGAGGCATGGCGCACACGGTGACTTTATTGACGCGCGCGGGCTGCGGGAGTTGCGTGCGGATCCACGACCAGCTGGTTCCGCTGTGCGGGCGGGCGGGCGCCCGCCTGGAGGTGGTCGACGTGGACGAGGCCGCCGACCGCGAGCTCGCCGTGGAGTACGGGGACCGCCTGCCGGTGGTGTTGGTGGACGGCGCGGAGCATTCGTGCTGGGAGGTCGACGACGACGAGCTGATCGGCACGCTCGCCGAGCCCGAACCGTTCCCGGGATGGGACTGACGGCGCTCTCGGCGGGCTGATCGCGGACGGTCCCGCCGCGGAGGCTGCCGGATGCAGGGGAGTCCTATCCGGGGTCGTCGACAGGTGTCGGTGCCCCGCCCTCGTCCGGCGCCGCCGCGGTCGCCCGCAGCTCTTGCAGGAACGTGGCGTGGCGGAGCAGGAACGCGCCCTCGTCGAGATTCTTGCGCCGCATCCAGCCGGTGACCTCACTGTTGTGCTTGCTGGCATTGCAGGACGCGCAGGCCGGCACCACGTTCTCAATCGTGTAGCGACCGCCGCGGGAGACGGGCTGGACGCAGTCGCGTTGCAGGGCCGGACCGGTCGCCTGGCAGTACGCGCAGCCGTCCCACGCGTCGAGGATCTGCAGCCATTGCCGGTCGGTGAGGTCGTTGTCCACCCGGGCCAGTCGCCGCTGCCGGCGCCTGGCGTAGCGGGCGCGGACCGCCGGCGAGGTCGTCGAGGGGAATCTACGGCGTGGGGGCACGTCCTGACCCTACTCACGGCCTGCGACGGGGCAGCGGTGCGCATAGCATCCGCCCCGGCGACGGTTTTGTCCCGGGGTGTCATGCGGGTTACGGTGGATCTCGTTACGGGTCGTACGCAGGCTCAGGTCGTGGCCGTCCCGTCAGATCGGTTCCGGCGTGGGATCGGTCTCAACACAACTGTGCCCATCGACAGGAGACGACCGACTGTGGAGCAGAGTTCCGCGAGTTCGTCCTGCGGTGCCCTGTCCGTTTCTCCGGCGGTCGGCCCGCGCGGAGGCGGCCGATCCGGTGTCGCTCCCCGGGCCGTGAGGCCACGAGTTGACGAGCTGGCACCCATTCTGGCATGGACTCCTGGAGCCCTGACGCCCGGGGGTCCGGTGTGAGCATTCTCCTGGTGGGCGTGTCCCATCACAGTGCGCCCGTCTCGCTGCTCGAGGCGGTGGCGGTCTCCGAATCGGACCGCGACTCCCTCACCGAGGAACTCATCGCCGGACAGAACGTCGACGAGGCGATGATCGTCACCACCTGCAACCGGGTCGAGGTCTATTCCGCGGTCGAGGCGTTCCACCCGGCGCTCGACGACGTGGTGGCGCTGTTGTCCAAGCACTCCGGGATGAGCGTCGACGAGCTGAGTCGTCACCTGTACGTGCGGTACTCGGAGTCGGCCGCCGAGCACCTGTTCTCCGTGGCGTCCGGGCTCGACTCGATGGTCGTGGGTGAGCAGCAGATCATCGGACAGATCCGCACCGCGTACCAGTCGGCCTCCGACATCGGCGCCGCCGGTACGACGCTGCACCGGTTGGCCCAGCAGGCGCTGCACGTGGGCAAGCGCGTGCACACCGAGACGGGCATCGACTCCGCCGGCGCCTCGG
>CAMNYG010000375.1 GCA_946570335.1 uncultured Dietzia sp.
CCGGAGACCTGGTGGACCTGGTGGCGGTCGACGCCGCCCCCGACGCCCACGAACCCGCTCTCGTCGCCCGCGCCGCACGGGTCCGTGACACCCCGGACGGACGGAACGGAACACGGTCGATCCTGGTCGAGGTACCGGAATCTGCCGCGGCCACCCTGGCCGCCACAGCCGCCGGGTCCCCGCTGGCGGTGATCGTCCACGGCTAGAGATTGCTCACCATCAGCACGCCCGAACCACTGCCGACGTGCTGATAGCATCCGTCAGGTCCAGACCGGAACGCGCGGGCCACGCAGGTGGTGGACCGGGCCATCAAATGGGAGGAAGTTACGAGATGCTCAAGGGCTTCAAGGACTTCATCATGCAGGGCAACGTGATCGACCTCGCCGTGGCCGTCGTGATCGGCACCGCGTTCGCCGCCATCGTCGACTCGTTCACCACCGCGATCATCAACCCGCTCATCGCACTGCTCGGCGGCAACAACGAGATCGGCTTTGCCGTCCAGCTGTTGCCCGACAACCCCGAGACCGTCATGGACTTCGGGCTGCTCATCACGGCGATCATCAACTTCCTGCTGATCGCCGCCATCATCTACTTCGTCCTGGTGGCGCCGATGAACAAGATGAAGGAGGCCGCCGCCAAGCGCAAGGGCATCGAGGCCCCGGCCACCGACAACGAGCTGCTGGTCGAGATCCGCGATCTCCTCGCCGGCCGGCCCCTCACCCACCCCTCCGACCCGAACAGCCCGTCCGGCAACTCCTGACGCGAACTCGGAAGTGACGCGACTGCCCGGTCGCGATCCGACCGGGCGGTGGAGCGCGGGCAGCTCAACCGTGGTGCGGGGGACGCTGCTCGCGCCACCAGTCGTCGTCGATACTGCTCCCGCGGTCGCGGGTCTCATCGGAGGTCGTCTCGGGCAGCGTCTCCCCGAACACGGCCTCGATCCGCGCCCGATCCACCCCCCGGCGCCCCGGCACGGTGCTCCGCCCCTCACGCCGGGCCCCGTCAGTGCTCCGCCCGTCGCCACCGCCCGGCTCGCCCCGGTCGGTCACAGTTCGTCGATGTCCGACAACTCCGCCACGACATACGAGACCAGCGGGCACAGCGTGGCCATGCCGTCACGGATCGCGGCGCGGCTGGGCGCGAGATTCGCCACGACGGTGCTCCCGGACACCCCCACGTGCCCACGGGAGACGATCGAGTCGACCGCCCCGGCCGTCAGACCGGACGAGCGGACGGCCTCGGCGATGCCGGGCAGTCGCTTGTCGAGGATCTCCTCGGTGACCTCCGGGGTGATGTCGCGGGGACCAACGCCCGTCCCGCCGACGGTCACCACGAAGTCGAAGCCGCCGACCACCGCGGTCTCCAACGCCTTACGCACCTCGGTCTCCTCCGCGGCGACTCCCACCACACCGCCCACGAGGAAGCCCTCCTCCGCGAGCAGCTCGGTGACGAGCGGGCCGATCGCGTCCTCGTGTCCCCCGAGGCGGTCCGTCACCACCACGACCATCGCGCGGCCCGCGATTCGCGACTCCACCGGGTCGGTGGCCGCCGGGTCGAAATCCACATCGGTGGGCAGCCTGCGTCCTCCGGGTAGCGCCCGCGGATCGAATCTGGTGTTCATCTCGCCTCTCCCAGTACAACGTCGACAGTGGTCGGCTGCTCGCCCTCACGTGAAGCATAGGTGACGGTGATCGTCTCCCCGGGCGTCTGGGAGCGGATCGCTGCGACGAGCGCGTCGCCGCTCTCGATGATCCGGTCCCCCACCGCGGTGATGACCGCCCCCTCGCGGATGCCCGCCTCGTCCGCGGCTCCGCCCGACTCCACCGACCGCACGAGCGCACCGTCGCCGGCAGTCGTGTCGCTGATCGACACCCCCAGCACCGCGCGCGTGGCGAAACCCTGCTTGATCAGCTGGTCCGCGACCCGCCGCGCCTGGTCGACCGGAATCGCGAACCCGAGCCCGATGGATCCCGAATTCTGCTGTCCCAGTGACGCGATCGCCGAGTTGATGCCGACCAGTTCGCCGTTCATGTTGACCAGCGCGCCACCCGAGTTTCCCGGGTTGACGGCGGCATCGGTCTGGATCGCATCGATCACGGTGCTCTGGTCGGACTGTGCGCCGCCGGCACGCACGGGGCGGTCGAGCGCGGAGACGATGCCCGTGGTCACGGTTCCGGACAGGCCCAGCGGCGAGCCCACGGCCGCGACCGCCTGGCCCTCGGTCAGATTCGCCGAGGTGCCCAGGGAGATCGGGGTGAGTGCCTTGGAGGTGTCCGCCTTGATCACCGCGATGTCCGTCGCGGGGTCGGTGCCCACGATGGTTGCCGACGCCTTGGTTCCGTCGTCGAACCGGACCTGGATCTGGCCACCGGCGTTCGCCATCCCGACGACGTGATTGTTGGTGATGATCATGCCGTCCTGGGTGAGGACCACCCCGGAGCCCTCGCCACGTCCGGACTGTGACCGCACGTCGATCGACACGACGCTCGGCAACACCTTGTCCGCCACGGACTCGACGGTCCCGTCCGGTGCCTGCCCCTCCGGCTGGGTGATGCTGACCGGTGAGGCGAGTCCACCACCGGAGTCGCCGGCGACGCTCGCCCCCACCCAGCCGCCGAGACCGCCGGAGACGAGCATCGCCGCGACGATCCCCGCGATGAGCATCCCCCGGCCGGACTTCCGCTCGGCCTCGGGCGTCTGACCCGGGGCGATCATTTGTGGCCCGGCCCCCGCCGCAGGGAACGCCGAGGTCGGCTGAGCACCGGCGGGC
>CAMNYG010000376.1 GCA_946570335.1 uncultured Dietzia sp.
CGCGCCCTCGAGCTGACCAAACGCTCCCTGACCGGCGCGACCCTGGCCGAGCTCGACGCGGCCCTGGCCCGGGAGCACGAGGGGCAGTGCGAACTGCTCGTCTCCGCCGACTTCGCCGAGGGCGTCTCCTCGATCCTCGAGAAGCGCCGACCGAACTTCTCCTGACCGCACGACCGTTCCGCTCCCTCACGCCGCATCTGACTCACATCGCACCGACGAAAGGCCGAGACCATGACCACCGCCACGGACGCCATCGCGGAACTCCACGCCGCCCGGCGCAACACCTGGAACTCGTGGGTGGCCACCCATGCCGAGATGAACCCGGACGGGGAGGCACTGCGATACCTGGGCCAGACCACCACGTGGCAGCAGCTGCACGACCGCAGCGGTCGCTTCGCCGACGCCTTGGCGCGCCGCGGTGTCGGCAAGGGCGACCGGGTCATGCTCATCACGCTCAACAACCCGGAGTTCATCGAAGCCGTGCTCGGCATCAACCGGATCGGCGCCATCGCGGTACCGGTGAACTTCCGACTCACCCCGGGCGAGCTCGCCTACCTGGTCAGCGACTGCACGCCGAAGGTCGTCGTCACCGACGCCATGCTCGCCCCGCTGGTCGGCGCCATCCGCGCCCAGGGGGAGGAGCCGGGTGAGCACATCGTGATCGGGGGTGAGCAGGGTGCGCAAGCGGACCCGGCCCAGACCGCCTACGCCGACGCCATCGCGGAGGAGGGCGCCCCGCACGAGCCGGTCGACGTCCCCGAGGACTCCACCGCGCTGATCATGTACACCTCCGGCACCACGGGCCGGCCCAAGGGGGCAATGCTCTCGTACGAGAACCTCACCGCCCAGTCGCTCACCTGCATCCGGGTGTTCCGCCTGTTCGACGAGAAGGGGCGGGCCCTGTGCGCAGCCCCGATGTTCCACATCGCGGCGCTCGGTTCGATCGCCCCCAGCCTCCAGCTGGGCGTTGTCACCGTGATCCATCCGCTCCAGGAATTCGACCCGGCCGCTCTCCTCGACACGCTCGAGGCGGAGCAGATCACCAGCATCTTCCTGGTTCCGGTGCAGTGGCAGGCCGTCTGCGCCGAGCAGCAGGCCCGCCCTCGCGACCTGGTGCTGCGAAACATCTCGTGGGGTGCCGCGCCGTCGACCGACACGATCCTGCGGGCCATGTCCGAGACGTTCCCCGACGCGCTCAACTGCGCGGTGTTCGGCCAGACCGAGATGAGCCCCATCACCTGTGCCCTCGACGGCGACGACGCGCTGCGCAAGCTCGGCTCGGTCGGCAAGGTCATCCCCACGATCCAGGCCCGCGTCGTCGACGCGTTCGGTGAGCCGGTCGCCCCGGGCGAGGTCGGGGAGATCGTCTACCGCGGCCCCACCACCATGTCCGGCTACTGGAACAAGCCCGAGGAGACCGCCGAGGCCTTCGAGGGCGGCTGGTTCCATTCGGGTGACCTGGTCCGTATGGACTCCGAGGGGTTCGTCTACGTGGTCGACCGCAAGAAGGACATGATCATCTCGGGCGGCGAGAACATCTACTGTGCCGAGGTGGAGAACACGATCGCCGGCCACCCCCGCATCCGCGAGGTCGCCGTGATCGGCCGCAAGGACGCCGACTGGGGCGAGGTCCCGGTCGCGGTGGTGGCGCTCAACGAGGAGTCAGGGCCCGACCTCACGTTGGAGGAGCTCACCGAGTGGCTGCGCGACAAGCTCGCCGGTTTCAAGCGGCCCAAGCACCTGGTGGTCGTGGACGAGTTGCCGCGCAACGCCAGCGGCAAGGTCGTCAAGGGCACGCTGCGCACCGAGCACGGCTCCGTCGGCGTCTGACCGGGTCGTCGTCCCGTGCCGCGTACGCGACGGGCCGAGGGGGCCCGCGGTCCGGACTCAGGCGTGAGCGGTGGCGGCGGATGCCGGGGCGGGCACTGACCCGACCTCGCGATCGTCATCCCACACGCCAGCTTTCTCGAGATGCTCGATGAGCAACTGGGCGCCGGCGGCGAACTCGGACTCCACCACGGCGTGGGCCGATTCGAGATCGCCTGAGCGGAGTGCCTCGAGCATCCGGCGGTTGTCCTTGAGCGCACCGGCACGCCACTCGGGATCCTCGGCGTAGAGCCGGTAGGGCATGTAGCGGGCGGCGTTCCACAGGAACCGCGAGAGCTTGTCCGAGCAGGAGGCCCGGTTGATCGACCGGTGGATCGCGTATTGTGCGCGCACCACTCCGTCGGCGTCACCGACCGAGGAGGCCGCCTCGAAATCGTCGATGAGGCGCGCATGGGCGTCGAGCGTCTCCGCGTCGAACCGGCTGATCGCGCGGTCGACGATCCGCTTGGACAGTTCGGCCTGCAGCCAGAAGATGTCCTCGATGTCCTGCCGGCTCATCGGTGACACCAGGTAGCCCCGGCGGGGAACCAGATCCACCAGGCCCTCGCCACGGAGGGTGAGCAGTGCCTCGCGGACCGGGGTCACGCTCACACCGAGTGCGGCGGCGGTCTCGTCGAGTCGGATGAAGTCGCCGGGACGGATCTCACCGCTCATGATGCGGGTCCGGACGTGGTCGGCGACCTCCTCCGAGAGCTGCGGTCGCTGGGCTAGTCGAGTGGGAGTCAACTCCGCCACCTCATTTCAGAGAAGGGCACTCGCGAACGGTACCGCCGGCCGATGATCGAAATCAAATATATCCAACCCGAGTGAGGGCATCCCGTCGAAGCGCCGATTTCGCGCGCCGGAGGGTGCCCCGTCGAGTCGAGGGGGGCGCGTGTC
>CAMNYG010000377.1 GCA_946570335.1 uncultured Dietzia sp.
GAAGGATCCGCCGAACGGCATCTCCATGTGGGTGTGCGCGTCGACGCCGCCGGGCAGCACGTACTTGCCGGTCGCGTCGATGACCCGGTCGACGGTGCGCGTGAGGTCCGAGCCCAGGAGCTGGGACCCCGGCGGCAGGACCGCCGCGATGGTCTCGCCGTCGATGAGCACATCGGCCTCGACCCTGCCGGTCGTGTTGACGACGGTTCCGCCTGTGATGAGTGTCGTGGTCATCGTTGTCCTCCTGTGTCGGTGTGTGCTGTGCGGGTCTCGATCGGGTGTTCTGTCAGAGGTGGTCGGTCAGCGGGTGGTGGCCGGGGCCTCGGCGTTGGGAGCCGGGTGCTCCTGCCCGTCCGGGACGATCCGGACGGTGCGGCCCGTGTGCAGCAGCCAGTAGGCGAGGCCGCCCATGACGATGCCGGCGGGCCACGCGAAGGGGACCGCGTCCGCCCAGGCGGGGACGAAGGTGAGCAGCAGCGCCACGAATCCGCCGATCGCCAGGGCCGCGATGGCCCGCGGGTTGTAGCCGCCGCGGTAGAAGTAGAGGCCGTTCGGACGATCGTTGAAGAGGGACTCCGTGTCCAGGTGCTTGCGGCGCAGCAGGTAGTAGTCGACCGTGATGATGCCGAACAGGGGTCCCATGAAGGCGCCGATCCCGCCGATCAGCTGGTTGACGATGACGGGGCTGGAGAACAGGTTCCACGGGGTCACGACGACGGCGAGGACGGCGACCAGGGTGCCCGCGCGACGGAAGGTGAAGAGTCCCGGGCGGATGTTGATGAGGTCGTAGACGGGGGCCACGAAGTTGCAGATGATGTTGACCCCGGCCGTCGCGATCGCGACTGCGATGATCGTGACCAGCAGGACCGTCACGTTGTCGATGTCCGCGACGAGGTGCACGAGGTCGTGGGTCGCGTCGCCGTAGACCTCGGCAGCAGCCAGCGCGATGACGACGGAGACGATCCCGAAGAGGGAGGCGTTGATGAGCAGGCCCAGCGCGTTGCCGCGGCGCACCGACGACTCCGAGGGCGCGTTGCGGGTGAAGTCCGCGAAGTTGAGCGACGGGCCGGCCATGTACGCGGCGACGATGAAGGCCGCGGACGCGATGCCCAGGACCTGGCGGGCGCCGGAGGGGACCTCGGCCGTCGTGACGGCGGAGAGGTCGATCGTCCAGCCCGCGCGGTAGAGCATCCACACCGCCAGCGCCAGGACGGCGACCCAGATGGTGGGGCCGGCGAAATCGGTGAGCCGGCGGACCGTCTCGAGGCCGGACAGCAGCACGGCCCACTGGAGGGCGGACAGGAGCAGGAAGCAGATCCAGCCCAGGCCGGACAGGCCCAGGAACGTGCCCTCGGCCAGACCGGCCGTGCCCGGCGCGATCTTCATGACGAGGATCATGACGGCTGCCGACGCCAGGTAGGTCTGGATGCCGTACCAGAACACCGCGACGATCGCCCGCAGAATGGCGGGGATATTCGCGCCGAAGACGCCGAAGGCGGCGCGGGCGAAGACGGGGAACGGGACCTTCTCGCGCTGGCCCGCGACACCCGTGAGGTTGTTGGCCCAGTACAGGATGATCGCGCCCGCGATGAACGCGATGATCGCCTGCCAGCCGTTGAGGCCGAACGCGAAGAGGCCGATCGCCATCGTGTATCCGGCCATCGAGTGCCAGCCGGCCATCCACCAGTTGAAGAGATTGAGCGTCTTCCACGTGTTCGTCGCGGACTCGGGCGCGAGCTCCGGGTTGTAGAGAGCGGCGGAGCGATCGAGCGTTTGGGACATCGGTGGCCTCTTTCGGATGCGTGGCCGACCTCGGCTGCGGAGTGGTCCGAAGGATGCTGCGGTGCATCGGCCGGCCGGTGAGCGTCTCCGCGGTGCCGGGGGACGGTCGGAGTCACTCACATCGTGTCGCCGGTCACAGGGGGTGTCTAGCGGAGAGTTGTGGTCAGGCTCACAACCTGAATCGATGAGCCCCGTGTTCGCCCCAAGGGTCAGGCGTCTGGCGAGGCGTCCGGGGCGCCGTCGTCGGCGGTGTTCGCGGCGGCATCCGCGCTCGCCTCCCGGGGCGTGTCCTCGTCATCCGGCAGGTAGTGATCGATGCATGCGCGGACGAAGGCCTTCGCCCGCACGGTCAGCCGCGTGTGCTCCGGCCAGACGGCGACGACCTCGATGTGGGGCAGCTCGTCCGCCAGGTCGAGGGCGACCAGCTGCGCGCCCGAATAGGTGGCGGAGATCGGATTCTGATTCAGCAGTGCGTAGCCGTGGCCCATCGCGGCGAACGAGCGGACGGTCTCGTAGTCGTTGAAGCTGTACCGGACGTGCGGCGCGACGCCCACGAGGCGGAACAGCTGGTCGTAGTACTCGCGCGAGAACGGGAAGTCGAGCTGGATGAACGGCTCGTCCGCGAACTCCGCCAGGTGGACGGACTCGCGGTCGGCCAGCGGGTGCTCGCTGGAGACGAACACGTGCGGCCGGACCGTCTCGATGACCCGGGTCTCGAACCCGGGGCCCAGGCCGTGGGCGTACATGAGCGCGATCTCGCACTGGCCGTCCACCAGTGCGGCGCGGACCTCCTCGAGGTTTCCGGCGATGAGGTCGACGTCCACGCCCGGATGCTGTTCCTCGAACGTCGTGAGCACGCGGGGGAAGCGGAACGGGGCGATGGGTGCGTACACGCCCACCGTGAGGCGACCGGTCAGCGTGCCGCCCAGCAGCGCCCCGTGCTCGCCCAGCGCCTCCGCGCCGGCGAGGAACGTGCGCGTTCGG
>CAMNYG010000378.1 GCA_946570335.1 uncultured Dietzia sp.
AGGCCGCTGCCGCCGCCGTGGAGTACCTCCGCGCCGCCGCGACGCCCGTCTCCGGCTCCGAGGCCGTGGCGCAGGTCGCCACCGTGTCCTCGCGTGATCCCGAGATCGGCCGCATGGTCGCCGAGGCCATGGATGCCGTCGGCGTCAACGGCGTCGTCTCCGTCGAGGAGTCGCAGGGTCTGCACACCGACGTTTCCGTGACCGAGGGCGTCGCCTTCGACAAGGGCTACCTGTCGCCGTACTTCGTCACCGACCCGGACGAGCAGAAGGCCATCTACGAGGATGTCCTGATCCTGCTGCACCGCGAGAAGATCAGCTCCCTGCCGGATCTGCTGCCGCTGCTGGAGAAGGTCGCCGAGACCGGCAAGCCGCTGCTCATCATCGCCGAGGACGTCGACGGCGAAGCTCTGTCGACCCTGGTCGTCAACTCGATCCGCAAGACCCTCAAGGTCGTCGCCATCAAGTCGCCGTACTTCGGTGATCGCCGCAAGGCGTTCCAGGACGACCTGGCGATCGTCACCAAGGGGCAGGTCGTCAACGCCGATCTGGGCATGAAGCTGTCCGAGGTCGGCCTCGAGGTGCTCGGCCGGGCGCGTCGCGTCACCGTGTCCAAGGACGAGACGATCATCGTCGACGGGGCCGGAGAGCAGGCCGACGTCGACGCCCGCGTCGCGCAGCTGCGTCGCGAGGCCGAAGCCACCGATTCGGACTGGGACCGCGAGAAGCTCGAGGAGCGGATCGCCAAGCTCGCCGGCGGCGTCGCGGTGATCCGCGTCGGTGCCGCCACCGAGACCGAGCTGACCGAGCGCAAGCTCCGCGTCGAGGACGCCGTCAACTCCGCCAAGGCGGCCGTTGAGGAGGGCGTGATCGCGGGTGGCGGTTCGGTGCTCGTGCAGGCCGCGGCGGCCCTGGAGCGCCTCGCCGCCGACACCGCGGACCCGGATGAGGCCGTCGGCGTGAACGTCGTCCGCAAGGCCCTGGTCGCGCCCCTGTTCTGGATCGCCGCCAACGCCGGCGAGGACGGTTCCGTCGTGGTGAGCAAGGTCTCCGAGCTCGGCGCCCGCGACGGCTTCAACGCCGCGACCGGCGAGTACGGCGACCTGATCGCCCAGGGCGTCATCGACCCGGTCAAGGTCACCTCCTCGGCAGTGGTCAACGCCTGCTCGGTCGCGCGCATGGTGCTGACCACCGAGACCGCGATCGTCGAGAAGCCGGCCGAACCGGAGGCTGACGCACACGCGCACCACGGTCACGTTCACTGATCCGGTGAGGATTCCGGGCCCCGCCCCCTGCACTCCTGGGGGCGGGGCCCGGCGCCCGTTCCGGGACTGTTGTGTGGTCCCGTGAGGCACCGAGCGGTTACGCTTGGCGCTCAGCAATACTCCTACGACACAGGGGTCACGTACCTCACGCCAGGCGCATACTGTGCCCGGGCCCACTGCCCCGGACGTGACCCGCCGCGACCTGCGTCGCGGCCCCGAGAGAAAGGCCGTGCCCCGTAACACACCGGTGTAACGACGGGGCCCCCGAATTCGATGACAGGTACAGCAGACGAGTTGGAACTCGCCGTCGCCGCAGCGGTCAAGGGAGACCGCACCGCGGCCGAGCGCGTGTTGGAACTCGTGCAACCCGGTGTGGTGCGGTATTGCCGCTCCCGCGTCGGCGGCTCGGAGAGAGCCAACCTGTCTGCTGACGATGTCGCCCAGGAGGTGCTGATCGCGGTGCTCTCGGCTCTGCCGGGATACCGGGACCAGGGACGTCCCTTCATGGCCTTCGTGTACGGGATCGCGTCCCACAAGGTCGCGGACGCCCATCGCGGCGCGGCGAGGAACAAATCCGATCCCGTGGAGTACCTCCCCGAGGTGCTCTCCGACGACACGGGGCCGGAGGACCACCTCCTCGACGGCGAGGTCTCAAGAGCCGTCAATCAGCTGTTGCAGACCCTGCCGGAGAAGCAACGGGAGATCGTCCGGCTACGAGTAGTGGTCGGACTCTCCGCGGAGGAAACCGCGGAGATCGTCGACAGCACGGCCGGAGCCGTGCGCGTCGCCCAACACCGGGCGATGAAGCAGCTCCGGGCGAGGATCGAGAAGGACGGAGAGGAGCGATGGCGATGAACGACGACGATGTCGACCCGGGCACCCGGGACGATGACGCCTCGCTCGGCGCGCATGATGTCGACCCCGCAGAGGTCGCCCACGACGACGAGCTCCTCGATCTTCTCGGTAGCGGCGGTCGACCCGCCGGTGATGACCCGCTACTCGCGCTGCTCGCCGACTGGCGTGCCGAGACCGGGGCGGCGGAACTGCCCGCGCTTCCCGCCGCCGAGGAGATCGAGGTGGCGCTGGCCCCCAACGTGTCACGCCTGTGGCCGCGCGGGGGACGGTCGAGGTCGGGTGCACATCACCACGGCAAGCGTCCCGCCCTGTGGCAGGCGGTCACCGGAGCGGCGGCGGTCGCCGCGGTGGTCGTCGGTGGCCTGTCCGTGGCAGCGCACAGCGCGATGCCCGGAGACCCGCTGTGGGGCGTGTCCAAGACGATCTTCTCGGACCGTGCCGGTGAGGTGGAGCTGGTCAACGACCTGAGCGAATACCTGGCCGCAGCAGACAACGCCGCCCGCGAGGGCGACCGTGACGAGGCCGAGCGTCTCCTCAACAAGGTCAGTCAGCGACTCGACGAGGTTTCTGACGCCTCGGAGCGGGTCGAGCTGATGAAGCGTCGGGACGCCATCCTGCGTGACCTGAGCCGGGTCACCCCGAGCGC
>CAMNYG010000379.1 GCA_946570335.1 uncultured Dietzia sp.
CACGGTCCAGCCACGTGCTTTGAGCGCGGCGACGAACTCGGCCGCCGGGGACGGGCCCCCGGGAACGACGGCACCACCGGACACGGTCACCGCCCCCGCGACCCGGCCTGCCGCGCCTTGACCACGTAGTCGATGCCCGTGTACACGGTCAGGACCACGGCCACCCCCATGATCAACCACTCCAGCGGCCACACCCAGTACGGCAGCGGCAGGATCAACAGTCCCACACCCAGAGTCTGCGTGACCGTCTTGAGTTTGCCGCCCTTGCTCGCGGCCACGACGTGGTCCACCCCGAAGAACCGCCACACGGTGATGCCGATCTCGCGCACCAGGATCACGGCGGTCACCCACCAGTACAGTTCGCCGACGAGCGAGAGCGAGATCATCGCGGCCGCCATGAGGGCCTTGTCGGCGATCGGGTCGGCGATCTTGCCGAAATCGGTGACCAGGTCGAGCCGCCGGGCCAGATGACCGTCCACATAGTCGGTCATCATGGCGATCGCGAAGACGGCGAACGCCCCCACCCGCCACCACGGGTCCTCGGCCCCGGCGACGAAGAACACGACGACGAACACCGGGACCAGCACGATTCGCAGCATCGTGAGGAGGTTCGCGATGTTGAGGACGGGGACCTCGGCAGCGGGTTGGCCCTTGCCGGTCGTGGAGATAGTCACCACGTCAGCTTAGCGATGCCGTCCGACATACCCTTGACCGCACGACCAGCCCACCCCGGACCAGAGGGAGAATCAACATGGCGCTCTTCGCCGTCACCTACCGCTACGAGGCGGCACAGACCGAGGAACGCGAGGCGAACAAGGCTGCACACCGGGAGTGGTTGGCCGCCGCGGTCGCCGACGGAGCGATCGCCACCGTGGGGCCGTTCCTCGACGGCTCCGGGGCGTTGCTCCTGGTCGAGGCCGACGACGCCGAGGCCGCCCGCAGCCTGGTCGGGCGTGACCCGCACTGCGTCAGAGGCTTCGTCTCCGAGATCACCGTGCGCGGATGGATGCCCGTCTACGGGGCCCTCGCCTGACGACGAGGCCGCGCCGTGCCCGGGGCGGAACCGACCCGGGCACGGGCCGGGTGCCGAGCTGGCGTCAGCTCACGGGCGAATCGACCGGGGCGTCCAGCTCCGCGACATCGTCCGGCGTCTCTTCAGGCGGTGTGCCGCCCTTGATCATGTACAACACGGAGGCGAGCTCCTCGGGTCGGACCAGGACCTCGCGGGCCTTCGATCCCTCGGACGGTCCCACGATGTCCCGGGACTCCATCAGATCCATGAGGCGGCCGGCCTTGGCGAAGCCGACCCGCAGCTTGCGCTGCAGCATCGACGTGGAACCGAACTGGCTGGACACGACCAGTTCGACGGCCGCGAGCAGGTCGTCGAGATCGTCACCGATGTCGGCGTCGATGTCCTTCTTGCCGTCATCCTTCGCCTCGGTGACGGACTCGTCATACTCAGGCTCAGCCTGGTTCTTGGTGTAGTCGACGACCTCCTGGATCTCCTCGTCGGTGATGAACGCACCCTGCATACGCACCGGACGCGAGGCGCCCATCGGGATGAAGAGCCCGTCACCCATGCCCACGAGCTTCTCCGCGCCGGGCTGGTCGAGGATTACTCGTGAATCGGTGAGTGAGGAGGTCGCGAATGCCAGGCGGGACGGCACGTTGGTCTTGATCAGGCCGGTCACCACGTCCACGGAGGGCCGCTGCGTGGCCAGGACCAGGTGGATGCCGGCGGCTCGGGCCTTCTGCGTGATGCGCACGATCGCGTCCTCCACGTCCCGCGGAGCCGTCATCATCAGGTCGGCGAGCTCGTCGACAACGGCCACGATATACGGGTACGGGCGGTACTCACGCTGGCTGCCGGGAGGCGTGGTGATCTCCCCGGACTTGACCTTGTCGTTGAAATCGCTGATGTGACGGACGCGGGTGGACTTCATGTCCTGGTAGCGCTGCTCCATCTCCTCCACGAGCCACGCCAGCGCCGCGGCGGCCTTCTTGGGTTGGGTGATGATCGGCGTG
Organism: uncultured Dietzia sp.; assembly: GCA_946570335.1. Lineage (GTDB taxonomy): Bacteria > Actinomycetota > Actinomycetes > Mycobacteriales > Mycobacteriaceae > Dietzia. The sequence goes on from CAMNYG010000379.1 coordinate 2,026, forward strand.
ATCAGGTGCGGGATGCCCTCGTACGGCGTCAGCTCGACCATCTTCGGGTCGATGAGAATGAGTCGCACCTCGTCCGGCGTCGCGCGGGCCAACAGTGAGACCAGCATGGAGTTCACGAAGCTGGATTTACCCGAGCCCGTCGATCCGGCCACCAACAGGTGAGGCATCTTGGCCAGGTCGGCCGTGACGAAGTCGCCCTCGATGTCCTTGCCCAGGCCGATCAGGGTGGGGTTGTGCTTGTTCGCCGTACCCGGGTCGGTGAGCACGTCGGCGAGACGCACGAGTTCGCGGTCCAGGTTCGGGACCTCGATGCCCACGGCCGATTTGCCCGGGATCGGGGCCAGCAGGCGGACGTTGTCCGTGGCCACCGCGTAGGCGATGTTCCGGTGCAGCGCCGTGATCTTCTCGACCTTCACGCCCGGGCCGAGCTCGACCTCGTAGCGGGTGACCGTCGGGCCCCGGGTGAACCCGGTGACCGCAGCGTCGATCTTGAACTGCTCCAGCACCCCCTGGATGGCCTCGATCATCTGATCGTTGGACTCACTGCGTGCCTTCGGCGGGTCCCCGGCCGTGAGCAGCGCCAACGGCGGCAGCGAATAGTCGATGCCGTTGAGCAGCTGGGTCTGCGAATCGAGCCGCTCCCCCTCGGAGTCCGAGGCGGTGTGGCCCGACGGGGAGTTGGTCTGCGGCACCGCCGAGGTGTCCACGGTCGGCTTCCCGTCCGCCACTGCGCCGC
>CAMNYG010000380.1 GCA_946570335.1 uncultured Dietzia sp.
CGCCGACCCCCACGCTTCACAGGGCGCCCAGAACGGCATCGCCGCGGCCGTGAACCGGGCCCAAGAAGGCTTCGCCGGATCGGTGAACGGCCTCCAGATCCCCGGCATTCCCCAGATCCATTTCAACTGATCGCTCTAGCTCGGAAGCCGATCACGGCTCAGGCTGCCCCACCGGGCCGGCCGCACTCCGAAGCCCTCCCACGCCCCCGACGATGTTGGGCGCGGGAGGGCTTCGGTGCTTCAATTGCGCGATGACCAGCGTGACCTACCTGCAGCAGACCTCGGCCGGCCAACTTCGACCCTCGTCCCCTGCCGGCCTCACCATCACCCGTGTCTTCCCCGCCGATCCCGCATTCAACGCCCGGATGTACCGCGAGATCGGCGGCGACTGGAAATGGACCGACCGCCTCGACTGGTCTGACGGCCACTGGGCCTCGTACTGCTCCGACCCCTGCCTCAGCACGCTGCGGGCCGCCGTGGACGGCCAGACCGCCGGGTTCACCGAACTGCGCATGAGCCCCTGCGATCCGGCGGTCGGCTCCACCGACGAGGGCACGATCCCGAACACGGATGACGGAGTCGAAGTGGAAATCGTCTACTTCGGCCTACTTCCCGAGTTCGTGGGCCGTGGCCTGGGCGGTTGGTTCCTGTCCGAGGTCTGCCGCATCGCCTGGAATGTGCCCGGTTGTCGCCGCGTCTGGCTGCACACCTGCGACGACGACTCCCCCGCCGCCATCCCCAACTACCAGGCCCGCGGCTTCACAGAATTCGCCCGCGCGGACACCGGTTGCGCCGCTTGCACAGCCTGACCGGCCGAAACAGACCGCGAAACCAGGCTGTACGAACGCGCTGCAGAAGCAGCCCCGACTACTGCTCGGGCAGCCGACTCAGTGCACGGCCGGTCATCCGGGAGATCAACTTCTCGGACAACGCACCGAACGTCTGCAACTCGTCGTCGTCGAGCCCCTCGAACAGCCACTCCGCCAGGGCGACGCGCGCCGACACCACCTCATCCACGATCCGACGTGACTCGTCGGTGAGATCGATCAACCGCACCCGCCGGTCCTCCGGCGACATGGTGCGCACCACATGCCCGCTGGCCTCCAGACCATCCACCAGCGCGGTCACCTGACGCGGAGAACAGTCCAGGTAGGTGGCCAGTTCGACCTGCTTGCACTGACCCTGCAGACCCAGGACGAACAGCAGTTCCAGGCGCGGAACGGTGAGCCCGTAGTTGGCGGCAGCACGTTCGATCGAGCCGGACATCTGCTCCGACAACATCAGAGCCCGGTCCAGAATCTCGCTCGCAGATAGTGCCACGCGTATATAGTTACCACTATTCACGGTTTTAGTCCCGTCGAACCGACGGGCTACGAGGCCCAGGAGGCACCATGAACGTGACCATCCCGGCAGGGTTCGACTTCACCGACCCCGAGCTCTTCGAGAAGCGGCTCCCGCACGATGAGTGGCGACAGCTCCGACAGTCCGAACCGATCCGCCGCGTCGACAAGCGGCCCGGAATCGACGGGTTCGACGACGACCACTACTGGCTGGCCACCAAGCACGCAGACGTCAAGGAGATCTCCCGCATCACCGGGGAGAAGTTCTCCGCCGGCGAGAACACCATGATCCCGCGGTTCGCCGAGGGCACCGAGCGCTCGATCATCGAGGCCCAGCGCGAGATGCTGGTCAACGAGGACGGCGAGATCCACAAGAAGCACCGCCGGATCATCTCCCGCGGCTTCACCCCGCGCGGAGTGGCCGGCATGCGTGACGAACTCTCCGAGCGCGCCCGCAAGATCGTCACCGAGGCCGCCGAGAACAACGCGGACGAGTTCGTCACGGCCGTCGCCTCCGAGCTTCCGCTCCAGGCGATCGCCGACCTGCTCGGCGTGCCGCAGGAGGACCGCCACAAGATATTCGAATGGTCCAACACCATGACCAGCTACGACGCACCCGGCGGCATGGATCTCGCCGCCGTGGCGTCCATGCAGCTCATCGAGTACTTCCACACGATGGCCGTGGACCGCGCCGAGAACCCGCAGGACGACATCGTCTCCAAGCTCGTCCAGGCCGACATCGACGGTGAGCATCTGTCGCCCGAGGAGTTCGGCTGGTTCGTCACACTGCTGGCGGTCGCCGGCAACGAGACCACCCGCAACGCCACCACCCACGGCATGGTCGCGATGCTCGAGAACCCGGACCAGTGGGAGTTGTTCAAGGCCGAACGCCCGGAGACGGCCTACGACGAGATCCTGCGGTGGGCCTCGCCGATCACCCAGTTCCAGCGCACCGCCATGGAGGACGTGGAGATCGGGGGAGTGAGCATCCCCAAGGGGGACCGCGTGCTGCTCTGCTACGGCTCCGCGAACTTCGACGAGGACGTGTTCGAGGACCCGTTCACCTTCAACATCCTCCGGGACCCCAACCCGCACGTGACGTTCGGCGGGCAGGGTCCGCACTACTGCATCGGCGCGAACCTGGCCAAGATGCAGCTGGAGTTGATCTTCAACGCGATCGCCGACCACCTGCCGGACCTCACCTCGCTCGGCGACCCCAAGCGACTTCGTTCGGGATGGCTCAACGGGCTCACCGAGTGGAAGGTGGACCTGGGCACCTGTCCCGTCGCGAGCTGATCGGGCCCCGCGGGCGCCGGGCCGTGGCTTCGTCCGGGTCCGGAGGGGCGAACGGCGCGCCGGGGCTAGCTGTACTGGCCACGGTCGTTGTGTCGCTGGTCGGC
>CAMNYG010000381.1 GCA_946570335.1 uncultured Dietzia sp.
GCCAGCTTGGAGGCCATCCCGCCCGTGCCGAGCGCGCCGCCGGGGCCGGCGACCACACCATCCAGGTCCCCCTCGCCCCCGACCATCGTCACGGCCGTCGCATCACCCTTGCGGGGATCCGAGTCGTAGAGCGCATCGACGTCCGAGAGCAGAATGAGCGCGTCGGCGCTGATGAGGTGCGCGACCAGGGCGGCCAGCCGGTCATTATCCCCGAAACGGATCTCATTGGTCGCCACCGTGTCGTTCTCGTTGATCACCGGAACCGCGTGCAGCGCACGCAGGCGATCCAGTGTCCGCTGGGCGTTGGCTGCGCTGTCCCGGCGGCCGATGTCGGCGGCCGTGAGCAGAACCTGCCCCACCACCCGGTCGTACCGGGCGAACGAATCTCCCCACGCGCGCGCGAGCTCGAGCTGGCCGACACTGGCCGCGGCCTGTTTGGCAGACAGGGTGGTGGGTCGGGCGGCCATCCGGAGCGGGGCCATCCCGGCACCGATCGCTCCCGAGGAGACCACGAACACATCCGATCCCGCAGCCATGCGGGACTGGCACACGTCGGCGAGCGCGTCGAGCTCGGCACGCCGGATACCGCCGTGGACGCTCGTGATGGCCGAGGAGCCGATCTTGACGACCACTCGTCGGGCGGTCCCGATCCGGCGACGCAGATCCCCCTCGGCGGTCACTCCAGAGTCTCCTCGTCCGGATCGATGAGTCCGCGACGAACGTACTTGTGGTACTTGCGCTCGGCGGCACCCGGACGCTCGGTGGACTCGAAGCGCAGGTCGGTGCCCCGCCCGATCCGCATGAGGTCGACGCCCGCCGGGGTCTGCGGCTCCCACTCGAAGGAGACGTCCCCGATCGTGACCGAGCAGCCCTCTTCGGCACCGGCCTTGATGAGTGCCTCCTCCACGCCGAGGCGCGCCAGGCGGTCGGCGAGGAAGCCCACCGCCTCGTCGTTGGTGAAGTCGGTCTGACGGATCCACCGCTCGGGCTTGGCGCCGGACACGATGAACGCGCCACGCTCTGCCGGATCGGGGCGGATCTCGAACTGGTCGGCGTCGACGGCCTTGGGCCGCAGCACGATCCGCTCGGGCGCCGGCGGCGGGGTGGCCCGGCGATGCTTCTTGATGAGCTCGTACAGCCCGTACTTGAGTTCGTCGAGCCCCTTGTGCGCCACAGCGGAGATCGCGAAAACGGGCCAGCCCTTGTCCTCGAAATGCCCGCGGACCATCTCCGCCATCTCGGCCGCATCCGGCACGTCGATCTTGTTGAGCACCACCACGCGGGGCCGATCCGCCAGGTCGCCCATGCCGGCGTCGGACAGCTCGGACTGGTACGCGGCGAGCTCGGCCTCGAGTGCGTCGACATCGGAGATCGGGTCCCGGTCGGGCTCGAGGTTCGCACAGTCCACCACGTGGGCCAGCACGGCGGTTCGCTCGATGTGGCGCAGGAAGTCCAAGCCGAGACCACGGCCCTCACTGGCGCCCGGGATGAGCCCCGGGACGTCGGCGATCGTGAACGTGTCGTCCCCCACCGAGACCACACCGAGGTTGGGCGCCAGGGTGGTGAACGGGTAGTCGGCGATCTTGGGCTTGGCGGCCGAGACCACGGAGATCAGCGAGGACTTCCCGGCGGACGGGAATCCCACGAGCCCCACGTCCGCCATGGACTTGAGCTCGAGCGTGACGTCGAGGACGTCGCCGGGCTCACCGAGCAGAGCGAAGCCGGGGGCCTTACGCGAGCGCGAGGCCAAGGCAGCATTGCCGAGGCCGCCCTTGCCGCCCTTCGCCACGACGAACCGGGTTCCGGCCCCGACCATGTCGGCGATCGGCTCGCCGTCCGGGCCTATGACGACGGTGCCAGGCGGCACCGCCAACTCCAGATCTGCGCCATTCGAGCCGTTGCGGTTGCCACCCATGCCGGGATGGCCCTTTCCCGCGCGGGCATGCGGGCGGTAGTGGAAGTCGAGCAGCGTGTGGACCTGTGGGTCCACCACCAGCACCACGTCGCCGCCCCGGCCGCCGTTCCCGCCGTCGGGGCCGCCCAGCGGCTTGAACTTCTCACGGTGCACGGAGGTACAACCGTTGCCGCCGTCCCCCGCCGCGAGGTGGAGGACTACGCGGTCGACGAATCTCGACATGGTGTGGGCTCCTCCTGGTGGTGGCCGGACGAGGTCGTGGCAGTTGATGCGTAGTCGATACTGCCCGACAAATGCTCTCGGGGGCCGGGTGTGGAGTCCTCAGACCCCGCCCGGCCCCCGAGGGCGAATCGTGACTGTGTGGCTGCCGGGTCAGGCCTCGGCGCCGGCGGGCACGATGTTCACGGTCTTGCGGCCGCGCTTGGTGCCGAACTCCACCGCGCCGGCGGAGAGGGCGAACAGGGTGTCGTCGCCGCCACGGCCGACGTTGACACCCGGGTGGAACTTGGTGCCACGCTGACGCACCAGGATCTCGCCGGCGTTGACCTCCTGGCCGCCGAAGCGCTTCACACCGAGGCGCTGCGCGTTGGAATCACGACCGTTACGGGTGCTGGATGCGCCCTTCTTGCTTGCCATGTCCGAGTCCCTCCTTCAGGGATCACGCCCGAGGGCGCTGAGCTGGTGGCCTGGAACGGCCGGAAGTGAATTACTTGATACCCGTGATCTTGACGACCGTCAGATTCTGACGATGGCCCTGACGCTTGTGGTACCGGGTCTTGTTCTTGAACTTGTGGATCCGGATCTTGGGACCCTTGGTCTGCTCGA
>CAMNYG010000382.1 GCA_946570335.1 uncultured Dietzia sp.
ACTGCGAAGCAGTGTGGACGCTCGTCGCCGCGCTCGTGCTCGATCGGACCGAGGCGCAGTGGCGCGCGGTGGATGCCGTGGACCGCTCCCCAACCCAGGCCGCCGCCGCCGAGAAACTGGGCATCAAGCCCACCTCCGTCGCCGGCGCACTACGCCTGTCCCACATCCGCGAGGAGCGCGCCGCGTATCCGGTTCTCGACCGGCTGCTCGCAGGTGCACACGCCGCGGCCACGAACGACGGGGCCGACAGGGAGGCAGATCGATGAGCAGCTGGCCGGACTGGATACTGATGACCATCGTCGTGGTGGTGTGCCTGGCCATCTCCGCGGCGCTCGGCTCCCCCATCGCCTCTCTCGTCCTGCGTTCGGCACGGGTGCCGGAGCCGCCGACAGTGGAGGTCACCGGCGACTCCCGCAGCCCCGTGGTGAGTCGCCGCGAGAAGCTCTCCGCGGACGGCGAGGTCCGCGAAGTACTGCGGGGCGGTATGTGGATCGGCATCCTCGAACGCGTGGGGCTGACCGCCGCGATCCTGGCCGGTCGATTCGAACTGGCCGCCGTGGTGGTGGCGATCAAGGCTCTCGGTCGCTATCCCGAGATCCGCGAGAACCCGGCGGTGAGTGAGCGGTTCATCATCGGCACACTCACCTCGCTGCTGGTCGCGGCGGCCTGCGGCGCGGCGGGACTGGCCGTCCTCGGGGCCCTACCCGCATCCTGATTCGGCCCGCGCAGCGGCCGACGGAGCGAACCTCCGGCACACCCCCACCCTTGCCCCATACCCATAGGGGGTATAGGTTCGGTGGCGTGCGGGCAGCCCGGCCCGTCCACCGACCGTCAACCGAATTCAGAAGGGAGCCAGTCATGGCCACCAGCACCAAGGACTACACCGTCGAGGGAATGACCTGCGGACACTGCGAGATGTCCGTCAAGGAGGAGGTCGGCGAGGTTCCCGGCGTCACGGTGGTCGAGGCCTCGCACGAGACCGGCAAGGTCTCCGTCTCCGGCGAGGGCTTCACCGACGAGCAGGTCGCCGCGGCAATCAAAGAAGCCGGCTACACCGTCACCGCCTGACCCGGCGCCGGCCCACTCCGCCCCGTCCCCTTCCCCTCCCGACAAGGACTGATCCTCATGACCCAGACGCACCCCGCAGTCGACCTGGTCCAGGTCGACCTCGGCGTCACCGGGATGACCTGCACCTCGTGCTCGGGGCGGGTCGAACGCAAGCTCAACAAGATCGACGGGGTCGACGCCACGGTCAGCTTCGCCACCGAGTCCGCCTCGGTCTCCTACGACCCGGACAAGGTCGACCCGGACCAGCTCATCGCCACGGTCAAGGACGCGGGATACGACGCGTTCACGTTGACCGCACCCGGCGATGCCGGTGACGCGGGCGTCGACTCCGCCGACGCCGACGCCGACCCGGACGCCGCCGGACCCCAGGACCGGATCGAGGCCGCCCGGGAACGCGAGAGCGCCGACCTGCGCCACCGCGTGATCATCTCGGGGCTGCTCACCGTGCCCGTTGTCCTGGTGAGCATGATCCCCGCTCTGCAGTTCACCTACTGGCAGTGGGCTGTGCTCACCGTGGTCACGCCGATCTTCTTCTGGGGCGGCGCCCCCTTCCACAAGGCCACCTGGGCCAACCTGCGCCACGGCGCATTCACCATGGACACGCTCGTCTCCATGGGCACGGCCGCCGCCTACCTGTGGTCACTGTGGGCCTTGTTCCTCGGCAACGCCGGCACACCCGGCATGACCATGGAGATGTCGCTGCTGCCCTCGCACACCTCCATGGACGAGATCTACCTCGAGACCACAGCCGTGGTCATCACGTTCCTGCTGCTCGGCCGCTGGTTCGAGACCCGAGCCAAGGGCAGGTCCTCCGAGGCGCTGCGCAAGCTGCTCGACATGGGGGCCAAGGACGCCACGGTCATCCGCGACGGGGCGGAGATCCGCGTCCCCGTCGGGCAGCTCGCCGCAGGCGACGTCGTGGTGGTGCGCCCCGGCGAGAAGATCGCCACCGACGGCCGCGTGGTCGAGGGCGCCTCCGCCGTGGACGAGTCCATGCTCACCGGCGAGTCCGTCCCGGTCGAGGTGTCGGTCGGTTCGACGGTCACGGGCGCCACCATCAACACCTCCGGCCGACTGCTCTTCGAGGTCACCCGGACCGGCGAGAACACGACGCTGGCGCAGATGGCCCGACTGGTCACCGAGGCCCAGGCCAAGAAGGCCCCGGTCGAGCGGCTCGTCGACCGCATCTCCCAGGTGTTCGTGCCCACCGTCATCGGCATCGCCGTGGTGACCCTGCTCGTCCACCTGTTCGTGGCGGGCAGCGGGCTGGCCCCCGCGTTCACCGCCGCGGTGGCCGTGCTCATCATCGCCTGCCCCTGCGCGCTGGGACTGGCCACGCCCACCGCGCTGATGGTCGGCACCGGCCGCGGTGCCCAGATGGGGCTGCTCATCAAGGGCCCCGAGGTCCTCGAGTCCACCCGGCGCGTCGACACGATCGTCATGGACAAGACCGGCACGGTCACCGCCGGAGTCATGTCGGTCAGCGACGTCCACGTCGCCGACGGCTTCGTCCGTGAGGATGTGCTGACCAAGGCCGCCGCCGTCGAGGCCGCATCCGAGCACCCGATCGCCCAGGCCATCGCCCGCGCGGGGGCCGACACCGGCACGGTCGCCGAGGTCAGCGACTTCGTCAGCTCGGCCGGGCAGGG
>CAMNYG010000383.1 GCA_946570335.1 uncultured Dietzia sp.
CCCCACCATCGACGCGGCGGGGCAGGAACACCCGGGGTTGCCGGACGGCTACGCCGGCATCGAAGCATCACGCCGCGGCGGCCACCCGCCGGAGTCGGTCGGGCGCGATCCCGCCGGCCAACCCCTGGAGGAGCAGCCGGGCCAGGGAGTTCCCGCTGTCTGCGTCGAGTGCCGCGTTCAAAGCGCAGAATGCATGGACCCCGCTGCCGGAGAAGTACGCGGCGGCCCCCAACAGCAACAGCGCCACCGAGCGTTCCTTCGAGGGCCGTCGACGAGCCAGAGTCCACCACAACTGCTGGTGCCCGTCGCCCTCCCCGGGGCGTCGCCGGGCCAACCGCCGGTAGACCTCATCACGGACCCCGGTGTCGAGGAGCTCTCGTCCGATCACGGCCAGCTCGTCGTCGTCGACCCCGTCCCCCTCCTCCAGCCGCCTGGCGGCGGCGTCGTGCCGGGCCACCGACACCGCCCTGCCCCCCGCCTCGTCCTCCTGCGTGACATCCTCCGGGGGCCCATCGGTGACCACGTCACAGGCATCGGGATCACGCGCCGCGTACATCCGGGCGATCTCCTCCCGTGAGCCCGCACCGGCCCGGCCCTGGTACGCGTGCACCGCCGCGATATGAGTGGCGCCCGGGTCGCGCTGCACACCGCGGACCATCCCGAATAGATCCACCCACGCGAACCCCTCCGCGAAGCCGTCGACGCCGTAGGCCGCTTCGACCTCGACCCCTGCCAGCCCGAGCCAGTAGTCGAACGCCTCCGCCGCATCCTCCGCCCGCAGACCCGCGGCGCATCCCCCGGTGCACTCCTCCGCCACCACGATCAGATGCACCGACAGGATCTTTTCCCGCGCACAGAAGCGGGCGAGCCACTGCGCCGGACCGTGGTCGACACCTTCACCCGGCTCCGTCGCCCCCTCCGGCCCACCGGGGCCGTCCCGCCCGAGCAGATCCTCGTCGGTGGGAGTCACCGCGTCCCCGGCTTGCAGCCCCGGCACATCCACCCGGACCACCGGCCCCTGCCCGCCCGCGGCGGTCCTGCCGCACACCAACACCACCGATCCCGGCCCCGGCGGGAAACCGAGCATCGCCGGAACAGAGGCGATCAGTTCCTCGGGCGAGCTGATCACCACCTGCTCGCGTCCGTCCGCTCCGCTGTCGTCCGTCGGCTCTCGTAGCGTCATCGTGTCCATCCCCCTGTAGCGTCTTCGTGCGAGTTCGTCATCCGCACCGACCGTCATCACGCGGCCGCATCCCCGGCTCGGGGCGCGGTCCGCCGGTGTCCTGCACCGGCTCCACCTTCAACCACCCGCAGACCGGCCCCAGACCTCTCGCCGCCTGCCTGTGGAGAAGGGCGGACCAGCAGGAAACCGTCGGGGAATCAACCACGGCGGGATGACGTTGGCTAAGAGGTGAACACCCGTCCCGGATGGACGACCGGGCGAGCCCGGTCCGCTCGGTGACGAGGTGTGGTGACGAAAGGAGTCGACATGGCCAGGCACACCGATCTGTACCGACTGATCCAGCCCGTTCCCGATCTGCGGTCGGCAGACGGCCGCGGGCCCGTCCTCGTGCACGGACTAGAGGGGTTCACGGATGCCGGGCAGGCGGTCGAAGGAGCCACCGCGCACCTCCGCGACTCGCTGGACTCCCAGCTAATCGTCGAGTTCGACGCAGATCAGCTGATCGACTACCGCTCGCGGCGCCCCCACCTGAAGTACTCGTTCGATCACTTCTCCGGGTACGACGAGCCGGCCATCCAGATCCACGCCGTCAAGGACACCGACGGGACCTCGTTCCTCCTGCTGTCCGGACTCGAGCCGGATCTGCGGTGGGACGGCTTCACCGAATCGGTCATCGACCTGGCCGGCTCCTTCGGCGTGCGCATGTCCATCGGACTGGGTGCCATGCCGCTCGGTGTGCCACACACCCGGCCCACCAATGCCAGCGCCCACGCCAACGATGTGGACCTGATCAGCGGCTTCAGCGCCTGGCCCGGAGAGTTCTCCGTCCCCGGCAACGTCGGGTCACTGCTCGAGCTGAGGATGTCCGAGCACGGGATCCCGTCCGCAGGCTTCACCGTTCACGTCCCCCAGTACCTGTCGCAGACCACGTACCCGGCAGCCGTTCTCAATCTGATCGGCAACGTCTCCAAGGTCGCGGATCTGTCCCTGCCGACCGGTGAACTCACCAAGGCCGCGGAGGAGTTCGCCACCCAGGTGAACGCGCAGATCGCCCACAACCCGGAGATCCTCACCGCAGTCGAGCTGATGGAGAAGCAGTACGACCAATTCATGGAGTCCCGTATGGGATCCGACTCCCTCAGCCCCGGCGGTAAGCCACTGCCCTCCGGCGATGAGATCGGCGCGGAGTTCGAGCGGTTCCTCGCCCAGCACACAGAGGAGGAGGGGACCGAGAACGAATAACCCACCTGAGGTCTCCACAGCCGCCCGATGCCTCCGGCCTCGGGCGGCTGCGCCTTTGACGGGTATTTACACGGGAGCACCCCATCACTAAGGTTAGCCTTCGCTAACACAGCCTTGGGCGATGCGACCGGAAGAATCCCGCAGTGGGCAGAGGGTTTCAGGGCGTCATCATGCGCGCGGTCGGCACCGCAATCGTCGGACCATCCGGCGCGGGAAAGTCAACCGTCGCCGCACTCCTGGCGCGACTGTGGGATGTCGACGGCGGCGGCGTGAGCACCGACGGAAAAGAT
>CAMNYG010000384.1 GCA_946570335.1 uncultured Dietzia sp.
ACCCAGCTGGGCGGCGCAGGACGCGCCGGCTACCACCAGGGCCAGTACGGGCAGCCCGGCTACGCGGGCCAGCCCGGCTACGACCAGCAGGGCTTCGGTACGCCACAGCCGTACCTCGGCGCCGGCGCCGACACGCGCCCCATGACGATCGACGACATCGTCACCAAGACCTCCCTGACCCTCGGTCTCCTGAGCGTGGTGGGCGTCATCGCCTTCTACCTCTCCGCGAACTTCGGACTGACCCTGCCGCTGCTGCTCGTCGGTGGCATCGGTGGCCTGATCGTCGTTCTCGTGGCGACGTTCGGCCGCAAGATGGATTCCGCGCCCGTCACTCTGACCTACGGCGCACTCGAGGGACTGTTCGTGGGTGCCGCCACCTACCTGTTCACCGCTGACCTGGCCGGCGGCGCCATTCTCGGCGCGGTCGGCAGCGCGATCCTCGGCACCGTCGGCGTGTTCGCCGGCATGCTGGTCGTCTACAAGACCGGCGCGATCCGCGTGACCCCCAAGTTCACCCGGTTCATGACCGCCGCACTCGTCGGCGTCCTGTTCGCGGCACTGGGCAGCATTGTCCTGAGCCTCTTCACCGGTGGCTCGAACCCGCTGTACAATGGTGGCCCCATCGCGATCGGCTTCTGCCTCCTTTGTATCGGCCTGGCCGCCTTCAGCTTCCTGATGGACTTCGACAATGCCGACCGCCTCGTGCGCGCCGGCGCACCGTCGACGATGGCCTGGGGCGTCGCCCTCGGCCTGACCGTCACCCTGGTCTGGCTGTACATCGAGATCCTGCGCCTCATGAGCTACTTCCGCGACTGACGCCACCCCGCACAGGCCGAGGCCCCGGCACCCTGACGACAGGGAGCCGGGGCCTTGTCATGGGACCCGGTGAGCGTCATGGGATTCGGTGCGCGTGCCCGCGACTTCCGGGCGCCATCCTGTCCCGACAGTGGGCGGACGACGCCCGCACGAGCTGCCGGGTCCGACGAAAATGCATCCCGGACACACGCCGTGGGGCATGCATCCGGGATGCACTTCGTGACGCCGTGACGGCGCCGGGCGGACGCCGACCAGGCGTCCGGGGGATATCAGCTGAGGCGCTCGAGCACCATCGCCATACCCTGGCCGCCGCCGACACACATGGTCTCGACGCCGAACTGCTTGTCCTCGGCCTGCAGGTTGTTGATGAGCGACGCGGTGATGCGGGCGCCGGTCATACCGAACGGGTGGCCCAGCGCGATGGCACCACCGTTGACGTTGAGCTTGTCCTCGTCGATGTTCAGCTCACGCGCCGAACCGAGCACCTGCACGGCGAACGCCTCGTTGATCTCGAACAGGTCGATGTCGGAGACCTGCTTGCCGGCGATCTTCAGAGCGTTCTTGACGGCCTGGATCGGGCCGAGGCCCATGATCTCGGGCGACAGGCCGGACACACCGGTGGAGACGATGCGCGCGAGCGGCGTGAGGCCGAGCTCCTTGGCCTTGGTGTCGGACATGATCACCAGGGCGGCCGCACCGTCGTTCAGCGGGCAGCAGTTGCCGGCGGCAACGGTGCCGTCGGGACGGAAGACGGGCTTGAGCTGCGAGACCTTCTCGTAGGTGGTGCCGGGACGCGGGCCGTCGTCGGCGGAGACCACGGTGCCGTCCGGCATGGTGACGGGCGTGATCTCCTTGGCGAAGTGGCCGCGCTCGACGGCCTCGACGGCGCGGTTCTGCGAGCGCACGCCCCAGCGGTCCTGCTCCTCGCGGGTGATACCGGTGATCTGGGCGACGTTCTCGGCGGTCTGGCCCATCGGGATGTAGACATCCGGGAGGATGCCCTGCTCACGCGGGTCGGTCCACACGTCGGCGCCACCCTCGGCGCGCTTGGCGGTGCGGGCCTCGGCGTCGGCGAAGATCGGGTTGTGGGTGTCCGGGATGTGATCCGACGTACCGAACTGGAAGTTCGAGACGGTCTCCACACCGGCGGAGATGAACACATCCCCCTCGCCGGCCTTGATCGCGTGCAGCGCCATGCGGGTGGTCTGCAGCGACGAGGAGCAGTAACGGTTCACGGTGGTGCCGGGAACGGTGTCCATCCCGGCGAGCACGGAGACGACGCGGGCCATGTTGAAGCCCTGCTGGCCACCGGGAAGACCGTTGCCCAACATCAGGTCATCGATCTGGGTGGGGTCGAGCTCGGGCACCTTGGCCAGCGCCGCCTTGACCATCTGGGCGGTGAGGTCATCTGAGCGGATGCCCACGAGGGATCCCTTGTTGGCGCGCCCGATGGGGGAACGGGCGTAAGAGACGATCACTGCTTCCGGCATGGAAGGCTCCTTCTTCATCAGGTGAGTACTCCGGTCAGGCCAGAGCACAGTGCGGTCGGGTCGGTCTTCAGAGGCCAGGGTCCTCCCGCGCGGGGCGGGCCAACCCGAGGATGCGGCTCCGGCGCCGCAGCGTGTCCGCGGCCTCGCGGGCGTCCCCCGTGTTCTCCGGGGCGCTGTCCACGTCCTCATTATGCAGGAACATGTTCCCCTCCCGATCGTCCGTGTCCTCATGTGTGCGGACGAACTCGGTGAGGCGCTTGGCGAGCCGCGCCACCACGGAATCGCGGGGAGCGTCGGACCCGGTGTCGGTCTCGTCGCCGGACGATGCGGCTTCGTCGTCGTCGACCCCGGCGCCATCGCCGGAGCCCTCCGCCCCGGCGCGCTGCGCAGCGACCTCGGCGGCGGACT
>CAMNYG010000385.1 GCA_946570335.1 uncultured Dietzia sp.
CACGTAACAGATGCGCACCCCGGCGGGCCGGGTTCAGCCACACAGTGGGGACCACGGCCCCGTCCCCGTCTGCACACCCCGGCGGCCGGGGGTCAGTGCGAGCCCGGGTGGCGGGGCAGGTACCGGCGGTGGCCCGCATCCTCGGGCGCACGTGCCGGCGAGGCTCGGTCGGGGCGGCCGGCGCGGTCGGGGCGGGGGAGATGAATCGGCCTCACAGCGCATTCGCCGGGAAACCGTCGCCGGATGTGCCACCGTGACATCGTGACCAGAACGATCGCGAATACGTCTCCCACCAGCGCCGGAACGTCCCGTAGGGGCACCGTGACGATGATCGTGGTGGCGCTGCTCGTCGTGGCTCCCATTGTGGTGCTTGACCTGTCGCCCTGGAAGGCCAGCGGCTCGCTCTGGTACCTGGGCATGCTGCCGGCGCTCATGGGGCTGTTCGCGAGCCGTCGCCTGGCCTTCGCCGCGGCCGTGTTGACGCCCGTGATCGTGGCGATCTCGCTCCTCCTGCGGGATCTGCCGCCTGCGGTGGGGGCCTGCTACATGCTGCTGCTGGGGGTGGTGACGGGGCTGTCGGCCAGGCGCGGCTGGCACGTGATGCTCTCGTTCGCGGCCCCGCTGGCCGCTCTCGCGCTGATCGGCACCATGCACGTGGCGTTGCCGTCGGGGCGGGTGGACGCGGATTCCTCTCCCGAGGCAATCCTCATGACGATGGCCGTTCTCCTCGCCGGCGGACTGTGGACCGCCACCCTGGGCCCGTTCGCGCTCGCGAAGCTGAAGGTTCCGCCGCCGACGGCGGTGTCGAAGCGGACTTCCCTGTACTTCGCCGCATCGATGGGCGGCCTCGTGGCGTTGACCTCGTTCGTCGCGCTGACCTGGCTGCCGGCCAACTCGTGGTGGATCGTCCTGACCATGTACGTCGTGGTGCAGCCGTACTACAAGGACGCCGTCACACGGGTGACGCAGCGAGTTGTAGGGACCCTGGTCGGGGCGACGGCCGCGGCGCTCGTCGTCGCCGCCTTCCACCATCTTCCGGGCGTGATCGCCGCGCTGGCCGCGGTGCTGACCATCCTCGCTGCGTGGGCCAACCTCCGCCTGCCGTACTGGGTGTTCGTCACGTTCCTCACCCCGGCGGTGGTGCTGCAGACCTCCGGCACCACCCATGATCTCGTCCGGGCGATCCTCGACCGGGCGGGCTACACGCTCATCGGCTCGGCACTGGCGATCGCGGTCCTGGCCGGCGGACATCTGTATCTGGTCCGGCATCGCCGGGCGTGAGTGCTGCGGGGCTGTGGCGTGACGCTGTGGGGCTGTGAGGTATCCGCTCCTCACCGTGCACTCGCGCCCGCGCTTCGGCGGGCGCGTGCGTTCCAGAGGGGGAGCGGATGTGGGGCCGGGACCCGGGCGGTTCGGCCCGCCCTATCCACCGGCGGGGGTGGGGCGAGCGGTACGACGACGACGAGGACAGCAGCTTCGTAGCCTCAGCACATGCCCGCTCCCGCTCGAGATGCCTTCCGCCGGAACGCCGGACATCTGGCGTCGGTGGCGCTGGTCATCATGTGGAGCTCCGGCTTCGTGGGGGCCGAGCTCGGGGTCCGCGCGGGAGGTACGCCACTGCAGCTGTTGGGCTGGCGTTTCTCGATCCTCGCCGCGATGCTCCTGACGGTCTGCCTGGTGCTGCGGGTCGACCTCACGGACCGGCGGGCGTGGGGCCGGCAGGCGCTCATCGGACTGCTGAGCCAGGCCGGTTTCCTGTTCCTGGTCTTCGAGGGCGTCAACCGGGGCGTCGACGGTGGCATCGCGGCGCTCATCGCCTCACTCCAGCCCCTGCTCGTGGCGACGGTCGCGGGGCGGATTCTCGGCGAGCGCATCACCTCGCTCACGTGGGTCGGCATGGTGCTCGGTCTGGTCGGTGTCGCGGTGGTGGTCTCCGGCGACCTGGGGACCGGGGGCGCGCAGTGGTGGGCCTACCTGCTGCCGGCGGTCGGGATGCTCAGCCTCACCACGGGGACCGTCCTCACCCAGCGACTGCGCCCCACCGAGTCGCTGCTGCAGTCCATCACCATGCAGATGGTGGTCGCGGCGATCGTTCTGGTCGCGAGCTCGCTGCTGGTGGGGCAGGCGACCGTCCCGTCTGACGTGGACTTATGGCTGGCTGTGACGTGGCTGGTGCTGTTGTCCACGCTCGGCGGTTACGCCCTGTTCGTCTTTGTCACCCGCACCCGTGGTGCCACGGTGGCGAGCGTGCTGCTGTACCTCACCCCGCCCACGACCATGCTGTGGGTGTGGCTCATGTTCGGTGTTCCGATCACGCCCGTTGCCGTGGTCGGCATGGCGATCAGCGCGATCGGCGTGGCTAAGGTGCTGCGGTCTCGTGCAGCGGCGGCAGCACAGGGCGTCCTGCGGTAGAGCCCGGCCGGGCGTTCGCGTCAGGCGGGTTGCGGGGGACGGCGGCCGCACGAGACGGACACGTCCGGCGACGACACCGGTCGGATCGCGGCATCAGGCCGTAGACGCCGGGCGCGAGTCGGGAGAAGATCCAGGGGTGTACCCCGAACAGCCCGACCACGTTCAGCGCGTGCTGGCAGATCTCGACGCCCGGCTCGCACGCATCACCGCGGAGGTCGCGGAGGTCCGGGCCGGGCTGACCGCGCTCGGTAAGCCGGCCGATGTGCAGCATGCCGGCCGGGTGCCGGACCACGAGCC
>CAMNYG010000386.1 GCA_946570335.1 uncultured Dietzia sp.
TGCGCCTGTGCCCGACGCCGACCGTGTGGGGTGAACTGCCATGATCGGGAACGTGGATCACTCGGATAGGGAAGACCTGCACGTCATCTCCGTCTCGGCAGTGGTGCTGACGCGAGCCGACGGAGCGGTGGTCACGGTGCGCAAGGCCGGCACGGACCGATTCATGCTGCCGGGCGGCAAATGGGAACGCGGTGAGTCGCCGCTGCGCTGCGCGATCCGCGAGCTCGACGAGGAGCTGGGCGTGGCCCTGTCTCCCGAGCAGCTGAGACCGCTCGGCCGCTACACCACGGCCGCCGCGAACGAGCCCGGCTTCCGGCTGGTGTCGGAGGTCTTCTCGGCCACGGTCGACGATCACGTGCGGCCCCGGGCCGAGATCGCCGAGGCGCGCTGGGTCGCGATGGAGGAGATGGCGCAGATCGCCGGGCTGGCAGAGGGGGAGTGTGCACCGTGGGCCCCGCTGCTGGTCCGCGTGGCGCGCGAGCATCTCACCTAGTCGGCGCACGGCAGGCCGGACCGAAGCCGTGGCCGGGGCGACCGGCCGGGTGTCGGGGCGCAGCCCGACGGTCAGAAGATGATCAGCGCGACGAGGACCACCAGCAGGATGATCGCGGCCGTGACGGTCATCCGCAGGTTGCGGCGCCCGACGTGATCGCTGCACCCGGATCCATCGAAGGGCTGGTTGTTCCTCCCCTCGAGGATGTCGCGCAACTGCTCCGCAGCGGGTTTTGAAGCTGACACTTCGGCGTCCCCTCCGTTCGTGCTCGCGCCCACCCTAACCCGGACTATGGCGTTCGTCACATCACGGTCTGATCCCGATCGCGAGACGCGGTTACCCTGGCGGCATGGGCTGGCTACAGGATGCGATCAGACTCTCCGCGATGCGTACGGCGACGGAGGTCGTCGACGAGGGCTCGGCGCTGCCGGGGAGGTCGACCCCGATCCCCGTGGCACCGGCCAACATCGTCACGGGAAATCCCATGACACCGCCGTATCCGGCCGGGCTTCAGACCATCACGCTGGGGCTGGGCTGCTTCTGGGGTGCGGAACGCGTGCTCTGGGAACTCGACGGCGTGTGGACCACCGCCGTCGGCTACGCCGGTGGCTGGACGCCCAACCCCACGTACGAGGAGGTCTGCTCCGGCGGGACCGGACACACGGAGGCCGTCCTGGTGGTGTTCGACCCGCAGGTGCTGCCCGTGGAGAAGTTGTTGGCCACGTTCTTCGAGTGGCACGACCCCACGCAGGGCATGCGGCAGGGCAACGACAGGGGAACCCAGTACCGTTCCGCGATCCTTGCCTCCACCCCGGAGCAGGTGGAGACGGCCCGCCGGATCGCGGACGGGTACGGGAAGGAACTCGCGGCCGCCGGATTCGGCCCGGTGACCACCGAGATCGGATTGCTGGAGGAGGTCCGCTCGGGAACGTTCTATTTCGCCGAGGACTACCACCAGCAGTACCTGGTCAAGAATCCCGGCGGCTACGACTGCCACGTCCGCAGCGGGGTCGCCTGCCCGATCTGACGCGCGGATGCGCCAGGGCCCGGCCCGGGAGATGATCCCGGGCCGGGCCCTGGCATTGCAGATCGGGGCGAGTTCAGCTCACCGTGAGGTCACGGTGTCCGAGTACCCGCGAGCACCGGGCTCAGATCAGAGAACGGTGATGTTCTCGGCCTGCAGGCCCTTCTGGCCCTGCGTGACCTCGAAGGAGACCTGCTGGTTCTCCTCGAGCGAGCGGTAGCCCGTGCCGTTGATGGCGGAGAAGTGGGCGAAGACGTCGGCCGAGCCGTCGTCCGGGGCGATGAAGCCGAAGCCCTTGTCAGCGTTGAACCACTTCACGGTGCCGGTAGCCATATCGGCGTCCTTTCACGAGTCGGCGCCCCGCTTGTCGGGACGCCAGATGATGCAGCAGAGAGCGAGCTGTGTTTCCCTGTGGTGCCGCATCGACCTCTGGGAGGACGCTGGTCTACAGAAATACAACGTACTGTTTCAACTACTGCCGAAGACACTACAGACAAAGAGGCGTTCCGTCACGTCCTTGAGATGACCGCGACATGAATTGTCGGTGTAGCTGACCCCGGAAGGCGCGACCCGCCCGGCGGTGACGCCGGTCGTGGATCTACGCCCCGGACGTCCCGGACCTCCCGGCGGCACGCACGGCGTCGGCGAGAACCAGGGCGTGGTTCCGCTCGGTGTCCTTCGCGGCGTAGGCCAACACCACGCCGCCGTCCGCGGCCAGACTCGCCAGATGCTCGACGGCCCGGGCGGCGTCGCCGCGGTCGAGCTCGGCCAGATAGCGTTCCGCGAACTCGTCGAAATCGAGCCCGCCGCCGTGGAACTCCTTGCGCAACTCAGCACTCGGTGCCGCGTCCTTGCACCATTCGTCGTGCCGGAACGTGTCCTTGCGGACGCCCCGTGGCCACAGGCGATCCACCAGCACCACGTGGGCGGCCCCGGGGTCGGACCCGCCCGAGACGAGATCGTGGACACGCATGCATTCGACGGACATGAGCCCATCCTGCTCCCGCGGCAGGGGTCGGGGCCAGTGAGGCCGCGCTCGCACAGGGGTCACCCTGTGCCAGCATGGACGGTATGACCACACCGGGACGCCCACGGCAGTGGCGCTGGGTCGCGCACCCGCCGTGGCGACCGCCGACGCAGGTGGCCCGCCCCCCGGTCCCGCGACACCGTTCCGGTGCCGCCTG
>CAMNYG010000387.1 GCA_946570335.1 uncultured Dietzia sp.
GGCGGCGAGCTCGGCATCGATCCGCACCGCGTCTTCCGCTCCAGCGGCCACGAGGGAGGTGAGCACGGTCCACCGCAGGTCGGTGTCCACGACGAGCCCGGGAAGCCCGGCCTCCTCGGCTCCCGCGTCGAGAAGGGTCTCCAGGACTCGGCACTGGTTGGGCCCGATCGGGCAGGCGCACAGGGCGGTCAGGAACGCCAGCTGGTGATCAGACCCCGGCTCGGCGGCTCGTGCTGCCTCCAGCATCGCGCGCGAGAAGGTCTTCCAGCCGGTTGCCGCGGCCCAGTCCGGGTCGGCGTAGCGGGCCAGCGCTGTCTGTGCCTGGGTGAGGACGCGCTGGACGACGCCGATGTGCGGCTCACGCGGCGCCGCGCGGGAGACGACCTCGACGAACCTGCGTGCGGGCAGTCGCGCCTCGCGGGTCATCTCCCACAGGGCCGACCAGCACAGTGTGCGAGCCAGGGAGTCGGCGACGTCCTCGAGCGATTCCAGCACGGTGGCCACTGAACGGTCGTCGAGGCGGACGGAGCAGTAGGTGAGATCGTCGTCGTTGGGCAGAATCAGGTCCGGCACCGGCTGCCCCGTGAGATCCGCGACCACCGTGCGCTCATCTGAGATGTCGAGCTCGGCGCGCGCGGTGCGCACCACCGCACCGGATTCATCACGGCTGTACAGACCCACGCCGATACGGTGGGTGCGAAGCTCGCCCGCACCCGGTTCCGCCGGCCCCTGGACCACCGTCAGCTCGGAGATCGTGTCGGTGTCGCCGGAGGTCGCGACCTCCACTGAGATCGAGTTCCTGCCCGTGGTGCGCAGCCATTGATCCGCCCAGCCGGAAAGGTCGCGGCCGGAGGCCTTCTCGAGTGCACCCAGCAGATCGTCGAACTCGGCGTTGCCCCAGGCGTTCTCGGCGAAATACGCACGCAGGCCGGCAAGGAACGGCTCGCGTCCCACGTAGGCCACGAGCTGCTTGAGGACGGAGGCGCCCTTGGCGTAGGTGATTCCGTCGAAGTTGGCCTCGACCGTCTCCAGGTCGGTCATATCCGCGGCGACGGGATGGGTGGAGGGCAGCTGGTCCTGGCGGTAGGCCCACGACTTCTCGACGTTGGCGAAGGTGGTCCACGCGTCCGGGTACCGAGTCGCGTCGGCCTGGGCCAGCACCGAGGCGAACGTGGCGAACGACTCGTTGAGCCACAAGTCGTCCCACCAGCGCATGGTCACCAGGTTGCCGAACCACATGTGGGCCATCTCGTGCAACAGGGTCTCGTTGCGGCGCTCGTACCGGTAGCCGGTGACCCGGGAGCGGAACACGTAGTCCTCCAAGAACGTGACCGCGCCCGAGTTCTCCATGGCGCCGGCGTTGAACTCGGGGACGAAGATCTGGTCGTACTTTCCGAACGCGTACGGGCGTCCGAACTCGCGGTGGTAGAAGCCGAAACCCTCTTTGGTCTCGGCGAACAGGCGGTCCGAGTCGAGGAACTCGGCGAGCGACGCGCGGCACAGCAGGCGTAGAGGGATGGTGCCGTGCTCGTCGCTGTAGGTGTCCTCGACAACGTGATAGGGGCCGGCGATGAGCGCCACCAGGTAGGTCGACATGATCTCGGTGGGTTCGAACTGGTGCAGCACACCTCCGCCCTCGGCCGGTGACTCCTCGGCGAGCGTGTTGGTCACCACCACCCAGTTCTCGGGTGCGGTGACGGTCAGCGTGTACCGGGCCTTGAGATCCGGCTGGTCGAAGCAGGCGAACACCCGCTTGGCGTCGGCCGTCTCGAACTGGGAGTAGAGGTAGACCTGACCATCGGCCGGATCCACCATCCGGTGCAGCCCCTCACCGGTGGTCGTGTACGCCATGTCCGCGTCCACGACGAGCTCGTTGGAGGCCTGCAGGTCGGGGAGTGGGAGCCCGTCCTCGTCGTCGTAGTTCTTCCCCTCCCCGGCGGGGAACAGCTCCCGGCCGTTGAGGACCGCGGACCTGATCACCGCGGAGCGAAGGTCGATGAACGTCTCCGCGCCCGGACGGACGCAGGAGAACCGGACGATGGTGCGGGAACGGAACGTGCTGACCCCGGGCCCGCCGGCCCCGTCGGTCAGATCGATCTCCACCTCGTACGACTCCACGTCGATCAGATCGGCGCGCGTGGCGGCGTCGGCGCGGGTGAGGTTGAGCGAGCGCATGGCTGAGATCCTCGGTTCCTTCGGCAACGGCTGACGCTTCAGGTCTACCACCGACCCCTGGCACGGACCGCCCAGTGGCGGCGTTCGTGGTTGAGGGGGAGGATGGGGCCATGCCAGCCGATTCTCAGACCGCGCCCCGCACCGTCGATTTCTGGTTCGACCCGCTGTGTCCCTTCGCCTGGGTGACCAGCCGGTGGATCCTCGAGGTGGAGAAGGTCCGCGACATCACCCTGACCTGGAACGTCATGAGCCTGGCCGTCCTCAACGACGGTCGGGACCTGCCCGAGGACTACGTGGAGCTCATGCGCCTGGGGTGGGGTCCGGTGCGCGTGGCGATCGCCGCCGCCAAACGTCATGGCAACGAGGTCCTGGGACCGCTCTACACCGAGATGGGAAGCCGTATCCACGACCAGGGGCGCGGCATCGAGGACCCGACGGTGATCGCCGAGGCCCTCGAGGCGGCGGGCCTGGACGCCGGCCTCGCCGCCGCAGCGGGGACCGATCAGTACGACGACGAGTTGCGCGT
>CAMNYG010000388.1 GCA_946570335.1 uncultured Dietzia sp.
GTCTGCTGCCCGGCAGTGCCGTCGCCCTGGTCGAACTGACGCTGCGGCCCGGTGGAGATCGTCGGCGAGGTGTCGGTCCCGGTCGGATCCTGATCGTCGGTCACCGATGTGGGCTGAGTCGTCTGACCCGTCGGTCGCGACTCATCCGTGCCGGTGGTGCCGGTACCGGAGGTGCCCGTCTCCGTGGTCTCGGACTGGGTGGGGTCCGGGCGCGGTGGCGAATTGAACGCCACCACCGGGTCCTGGCGCACGAAACTGTAGAGCCCGGCTACGAGGACGAACGCGATGAGCAGGACCAGGGTGGAACGGGACATCGTGAAGAACTCGATCACGATGGACACCCACTCGGGCCGCTTCCGGCGCGGCTTCGCGTGCGTCGCCCCGGACGTGGCGGTATCTGACGTCTCCGTCATCAGACGACCTCCGTTCCCTCGTCCGGGCGCACCATTCCGGCACGGATCGCGGCCATCGCCTCGGGCTCGAGAACGATCCCCTCCTGGCGGAACCGGCGAAGGATCACCGCACGCATACGGCGGCCCACCTCCCACTGCATCCCCGGCTTGGTCCGGGCGAGCAGACGCAGGACCGTCTGCTCGAGCTTGATGGTCTGGACACCCATGACACTCGGCTCGTCGAGGATGTAGACGCCGACCTCCGGATCGTCGACGATACTGCTGCACACCTCGGCGAGGATGTCGTGAGCCTGATCCATGTCAGCGGTGTTGGGCACCGGCACGTCGACGATCGCCCGCGCCCAGTCCTGCGACTGGTTGACGGCGGTGACGATCTGGCCGTTGGGCACGATGACCGCCTCACCGTCCAGTGTGCGTAGACGCGTCACCCTCAGGGTGACGTCCTCGACGGTTCCCGCCGCGGAGCCGGTGGAGGTGGTGAGCTCGACGATGTCACCGTATCCGTACTGCCGCTCGGCGAGCGCGAAGAATCCGGCGAGGAAGTCCTGGACGACCCGCTGCGCGCCGAAGCCGAGCGCTGCACCCAGGACGGTGGCCGGGGCCACCAGCGTGACGAGGTTGACACCGAACCGCAGCAGGATCTGGATACCGAAGACGACGTAGAGCGCGCCGACCGCGACATACGAGAGCACCTGAATCAGCGAGTGGAGATGCTTGGACTGCTCCGACCACATCTCTTTGTCCGCGTTCTGCGCGTCGATTCTCGCGGTCCACATGCGTGCGATCTTGGCGATCACCCGCGTGAGAAGTGCGGCCCCCAGGACGAGAAGGACCACCTCGAGTCCCTGGTTGCTCAGCCACTTCAGAATCCCACTGAAGTCGGTATGCAGCCTCACTCGACCTCGGCCCCCTCCCGCATCCGCCATCGGATGCCGGCCTCGATGAAGCCGTCGATCTCACCGTCGAGCACCGAAGAGGGGTTGTTGACCTCGTACTCGGTCCGCAGATCCTTGACCATCTGGTACGGGTGCAGCACGTACGAGCGCATCTGGTTGCCCCACGAGGCGTTGCCGCCCGCGCCGAGTGCGTCCATCGCGGCACGCTCCTCCTGGCGTTTACGCTCGAGCAGCTTGGCCTGCAGCACCTTCATGGCGGCGACCTTGTTCTGCAGCTGCGACTTCTCGTTCTGACAGGTCACCACGATCCCCGTGGGGATGTGGGTGAGGCGGACCGCGGAGTCCGTGGTGTTGACCGACTGACCACCCGGGCCCGAGGACCGGTAGACGTCCACGCGGACGTCGTGCTCCGGCACCTCGATCGAGTCCACCGTCTCCACCACGGGCAGGACCTCGACCTCGGCGAACGAGGTCTGGCGACGGCCCTGGTTGTCGAACGGGGAGATACGGACCAGTCGGTGGGTGCCCTGCTCCACCGACAGCGTGCCGTACATGTACGGGTCGCGGACGACGAAGGTGGCGGACTTGATGCCGGCCTCCTCCGCGTACGAGGTGTCGTACACCTCGACCTTGTGGCCGGCCTTCTCCGCCCATCGGATGTACATCCGCATGAGCATCTCGGCGAAGTCCGCGGCATCGACACCGCCGGCGCCGGCGCGGATGTTGACCACCGCCTCACGCTGGTCGTACTCACCGCTGAGCATCGTCTTGACCTCCATGGCCTCGACGTCCTCACGCAGGGAGGCACGCTCGGCATCCGCCTCTTCGACAGCCGAGGAGTCCCCCTCGTCCCGGGCCTCCTCGGCGAGCTCGTACATGAGCGGAAGATCCTCGACTCGCTGCCGCAGCTCACGGCATCGACGCAGGTCGGCCTGCACGTAGGACAGCTCACTGGTGACCTTCTGCGCCCGATCCTGGTCGTTCCACAGATCAGGGTCGGCGGCCATCTGCTCGAGCTCGTCGACACGTCGGGCGAGCTCGGTGATGTCGAGAACCTTCTCGACCGTGGTCATGGTGGCGTCGAGGGCGGCGATATCAGCGGAGACGTCAGGGTGCACGGTTCACAACTCTACGCGGCCCGGGCGTCTTCTCGCGTTCGCCCACCCGACTACATCCCGTGACCCGCCCCACGTCTGATATTCGCCCGGCGGGGGTAGCGTCGGGCCCACGAGCCCACTACCACCCGAGGTCAGCGGGCCGCCCGGCCCCAGCGGAGGAAGTACATGTCCCTCGACACCCGCACACCCCGCCCCCGGCCCGACACGGACACCTCGCAGATGCCCGACGTCGATCTGGCGGCCAGCCTCGTCGTCG
>CAMNYG010000389.1 GCA_946570335.1 uncultured Dietzia sp.
CTCCTCAGGCACGAGCAGCGCGGCGGCACCGGTCTCGGCGACGCGACCCCACAGGGCGGTGCCGGGCCCGGTGTCACCGGCGGCCCAGGAACGGATGACCGAGGGCATGTCGGACTTGGCGAGCAGCGAGTCGATGCTGCCCGAGAAGTCGACGAGCTCGGGATCAAGTGCGAACTGCATGACGAATACCCCCGGGTCAGCTGCGCGGAAGGCCGAGGAGACGCTCGGCGATGATGTTCTTCTGGACCTCGTTGGTGCCGGCGTAGATGGGGCCGGAGAGGGCGAACAGGTAACCGTCCATCCACTGCTCACCGGCGAGCTCGCCCGCGGTGCCCAGTATGTCCAGTGCGGTCTCGTGGGTCGCGATGTCCCAGTCCGACCAGAAGACCTTGTTGATCGAGGACTCGAAGCCCAGGTTGGCGCCGCCGGTGAGCTTGGTGACCGTGTTCCAGGTGCTCAGCTCGTAGGCGCGGGAGCCGATCCAGGCGTCGACCACGCGGTCGCCCAGGGCACCGCGGGTGCGCTCGTCGAGGTCGTCGCGACGGGAGTCCCACAGCTCCAGCAGGCGGTCTGTGGTGGCCAGGAACCGACCGGGCGAGCGCAGCGAGAGTCCACGCTCGTTGTTGGCGGTGGACATGGCCACCTTCCAGCCCTGGTTGACCTCGCCGATCACGCCGGATTCGCCGGGGTTCGCCGGGTCGTCGGGGACGAAGACGTCCTCGAGGAACAGCTCGGCGAAGCCGGGCAGCCCGTCCAGCTGGTCGATCGGACGCACGGTGACGCCGTCTGCCCGCAGGTCGAACATGAAGTAGGTCAGGCCCTTGTGGCGCGGCTCGTCCGGGTCCGTGCGGAACAGGCCGAAGCCCTTGTCGGCGAACGAGGCGCGGGTCGACCACACCTTCTGGCCGTTGAGGACCCAGCCGCCGTCGACGCGCTTGGCGGTGGAGCGCAGCGACGCCAGATCGGACCCGGCCTCCGGCTCGGACCAGGCCTGCGCCCAGATGTCATCGGCGCGGGCCATGCGCGGCATGATCCGCTCGAGCTGCTCGGGGGAGGCGTGGTCGAACAGTGTCGGGGCGAGCAGGAAGATGCCGTTCTGGCTCACGCGTAGCGGCGCACCGGCCCGGAAGTACTCCTCCTCGAACACCACCCAGTTGACCAGGCCGCAGTCCCGGCCCCCGTACTCCTCCGGCCACGAGACGACCGACATGCGGGCGTCGGCCATCGTGCGCTCCCACTCGCGGTGGGCCTCGAAGCCCTCGGCGGTGTCCATGTGGGGCAGGGGCTCGGCGGGCACGTTCTCGGCCAGCCACTGCCGCACCTCGAGGCGGAACTCCTCGGTCGCGGCGTCCAGATGTAGATCCACGCCTCAGCTCTCCTTCTTCTCGGTGCCGGACCCGGTGGTGCCGGTGTTGGCGGTGTCGCGCATCGAGCGGGCGTCCATCCCGCCGAGGGAGGCGGAGAACGAGTCGGTGTCGTCGGGCTCGGCGTTGGCCGAGTGGGCGAACATGTGCCAGCCGAACGCCGTGTCCAGCGAGGTCTGCAGTCCCATCTGGTCCTCGTTCGAGTTGATGACCTTCTTGGCCAGCGTCAGCCCGAACGGCGGCATGCCCTTGATCTCGCCGGCGATCTCGTCGACCTTCGCCTGCAGCTCGTCGCGCGGCACGACGTGGTTGAGCATGCCCCACTGGAGGGCCTCGGCCGCTCCGAACCGTCTACCGGTGTAGAGGATCTCCTTGGCGCGGCGCGGTCCCAGCACGAAGGCGTGCGCGAAGTACTCGACGCCGGGGATGCCCATCTTGACCACGGGGTCGGAGAAGAACGCGTCGTCGGAGGCCACGATGAAGTCGCAGACCCACGCCAGCATGAGTCCGCCGGCGATGCAGGCGCCGTGCACCTGGGCGATCATCGGCTTGGGGATCTCGCGCCAGCGGCGGCACATCTGCACGTAGACCTCGGTCTCGCGCGCGAGTCGCCGGTCGCCGCCGCCGCGGGTGGTGTGGTCCCACCAGATGGAGGCGCGGTTGGTGTACTCGACGTGGTGGTCGCGCTGCGGTGTGCCGATGTCGTGCCCGGCGGAGAAGTGCTTGCCGTTGGCGCGCAGGACGATCACCGTCACGGCGTCGTCCTCGACCGCCTTGATGAACGCGTTGTCCAGGGAGTACGTCATGACCGAGTTCTGCGCGTTGCGGAAGTCCGGCCGGTTGAGGGTGACGTACGCGGTGCCGTCGACCACCTCGTAGGCCACGGGCTGCGTGTCCGGGCCGAGGTCGTCTATCCCGAGGACCGGAGGGATGGGTGCGTCGGTCATGAGCTGGGACTCTCCTTACCTAGCAAGTGCTTGGTTGGTACTGTACCCGACGCGCCCGGCCGGGGCCGAGCGCAGCCGCGAACGGCTCAGACGCCGTATCCGCCGTCCACGTCGAGCTTCTGGCCCGAGATGAACCCTGCCCGCTCGGACGCCAGGAAGGCCACGGCTTCCGCGATGTCGACCGCCGTGCCGAACCGCCGCAGCGGGATGTTGCCGCGCGTGATCTCCAGCGCCCGCTCGTCCAGGTCGCCCGAGTCGATGAGCCGGGAGGCCATGCCGTCGGTCAGCATCCCCGGCCCCACGCAGTTCAGGCGCACCCCGAACCGGCCCTCCTCGGCGGCCAGGCCCCGCACGAGCT
>CAMNYG010000390.1 GCA_946570335.1 uncultured Dietzia sp.
GGGCCACACATCACACCGCGGCGGGCCTGAGTTCGCTCGGCGCGAGCGGCGGCATCCCGCGCTCGGGAAGCAGGGGTCGAGAAGGCGGCCAACCGGCGTCACTCATTTCACGTCAGGCGGCCACCTCACGGCGCCGCGGTCACACTCCCGGCACCGCGCCAGGGATCAGGCATCCCGGCGCAGCGTGACGACCAGCCCCACGATCCACAACGCGACACACACCGCCGCGTACCAGGCGAATGCCGGCCACTCACCCCACGTGACGTACCCACGCATCTGCTCGCCCTGCGTCCAGAAATCACCGTTGGAGAACGGCATCCAGCCCGCGATATCCGGCCCGACCCGGGGAATGAGCGAGATCATGCCCTCAATCGCCAGGACCCACACGAGGAACAACGAGATGGTCCCCGCTGCGTTGCGCATGACGTAGGCCAGGCCCATCACCGCGAGCGTGCCCAGGCCCGTGTAGACGGGGAATCGCCACAGGTAGGTCAGTCCGTCGCCGGAGAACGGGGTCCAGGAATCGTTGCCCGACAGCGCGCCGCCCACGAGAAGAGTGACGACGACGGCGACGACGACCACAACCATCGACAAGACCACGAACAACACCGTCTTGGCGACCACGGCTGGCCAACGCGCGGGCACGACCAGGAAGGTGGGTCGGATGGTGTGGTAGCGGTATTCGCCGGTCACGGCCACGATCGCGGCAATCCACGCCAGCAGGACCGTGAAGGCGCTGACACCGGCGAGGGCGAACAGGGCGTCGCCACCCGGCCCCGGCTCACCGGCCATCGGATCGCCGGCGCCGGACTGCTCGAGCTGACCGAACAGGGCGGCCATGCCCACCGCGAGCGCGATACCGATGCCGTAGAGCCAGTAGGCGCTCTTGGTGGTGGTGACCTTGATCCACTCGGACTTGAGAAGATTCATCGGGCGGACTCCTGACCGTGGTACTCGACGTCCTGATCGGTGAGCGCCATGAAGGCCTCCTCCAGCGACGCCCGCTTCTCGTGCAGTTCATGGACAGTGATACCCAGACTGGCGGCGAGATCACCGACCTGTTGAGCGCTCTGGCCGTCGATGAGGAAGGCGCCGGACTCGTCGAGCGTCGCCGCGACCCCCTCCTCCGCGGCGGCGGCCCGGAACTCCTCGACGTGGGGCGTGCGCAGGATCACCGACGACCGTGCGGCCGAGAGGAACTCCTCGACGGAGGTCTGGGCCCGCAGCCGGCCACGCCCGATCACCACCAGGTCCTGGGCGGTCTGCGCCATCTCCGACAGCAGGTGCGACGACACCAACACGGTGCGCCCCTCCGCCGCGCGGGCGTGCATGAACCGACGGATCCACAGGATGCCCTCCGGGTCGAGTCCGTTGACGGGCTCGTCGAACAACAGGACCTCGGGATCGCCGAGCATGGCGGTGGCCAGGCCGAGTCGCTGCCGCATGCCCAGCGAGTAGCCGCCCACCTTGCGGCCGGCGACGTCGGTCAGACCGACCAGCGCGAGCATCTCCTCCACGCGGGTGGCAGGGATGCCCGCCGCGGCGGCGATCATCTTCAGATGCGCACCGGCCGAACGGTTGGCGTGGGTCCAGGAGGCGTCGAGCAGGCAGCCCACCGTGCCGGCCGGATTCTCCAACTCGCGGAACGGGACTCCGTTCACCAGCGCCTCACCGGATGTCGGGGTGTCCAGGCCGACGATCATGCGCATCGTGGTGGACTTGCCGGCACCGTTCGGGCCGAGGAAGCCCGTGACGACGCCCGGCCGCACCGTGAAGCTGAGGTCGTCGACGGCGGTGGCCGCGCCGTAGCGTTTGGTGAGACTGCGTACCTCGATCATGGGCTCCAGTGTGCCTGGCGGGTGGGCCTTCGCGTGAGGGCACCTGCTCAGTTCGCGCTCAGGCGGGGTAGCTTGTCCGTGTCAGACGGGGTCGCTTAGCCGTGTCGGACGAGTGCGCTTGCGCGGGGCACTACGCTTTGAGCATGGATCACGGTAGCCACGACCCGGACCCCCACACCCCCGCGGTCCGGGCCTCGGACGCGGAGCGGCACGAGACCGCCCGGATCCTCCAGCAGGCCTTCTCCGAGGGGCGGCTGACCGTGGCCGAGTTCGATGACCGCACCTCGCAGGCCTACCAGGCGCAGTTCCGCAACGAGCTCGCGCAGCTGACGGTGGACCTGTCCCCGGCGCGTCGGCAGTTCGACGGCCACCCCGATCCACGAGCGGACGCCGACCGGCAACGTGGCGGTGATTCACGATCAGACATCTCCGCCGAACTCCATGCCGGGTCCGCCGACGACCGAGCACCCGTCCGCCGCGTCACCGGCGAGCCAGGCACCAGCACGTCGATCGCCGTGATGAGCGGCTGCGATCGCTCCGGTGTGTGGACCATCGCCGAGAGCCACACCACGGTGGCCCTCATGGGCGGAGTCTCGATCGACCTGCGCCGCGCACGCCTGCAGTCCCACGAGATCACCATCCGGGCGTTCGCCGTGTGGGGCGGGATCGAGATCGTGGTGCCCGACGACCTGCACCTCGTCGTGGACGGCTTCGGACTGATGGGCGGCTTCGCCGAGCAGTCCGGGACGTCGAAGCATGACCCGCGGCCCGTGCGTCAGGCCCCGCCCGGAGCCCCGACCGTCCGCGTCACCGGGCTGGCACTGATGGGCG
>CAMNYG010000391.1 GCA_946570335.1 uncultured Dietzia sp.
CACCTCCGGCGGCCCCCTCGGCGCGGTGCGCGTTCGCGGTGGGGAACTGCGTGGTGGCCGTGGTGTCCGCGTCCGCCACGGGGGAGTTCCCGGATGCGCCATAGCCGGGAGCCGGGGCGGACCCCTTGGGGGCGGGTCCGCCAGCGGTCGGTTCGGTCGGCTCGGTCATGGTTTACGCCTCCTCGACGGACTCGGCCGCTGACCGGTCCTCCTCGTCGGGCTCGTCGGCGTTGCGGGCGATGGCCAGCAGTGCGTCGCCGTCGGCCAGGTTCATCAGGCGCACGCCCTTGGTCTGGCGTCCCGCCTTGCGGACCTGCTTGGCGAACGTGCGGATCACGCCACCGCTGGAGGTGATGGCGTACAGCTCGTCCTGCAGCTCCACGATGGTCGCACCCACGAGCTTTCCACGCTTGGGATCGAACTGGAGCGTGAGCACGCCCTTGCCGCCCCGGCCCTGCGCTGCGTACTCGCTCAGCGCGGTGCGCTTGGAGTAGCCGCGCTCGGTGGCCACGAGCAGGAAGTACTTCTCCTGATCGGAGGTGTCGGCCCGCACGACGGACATGCTCAGCAGCGCGTCGCCGTCGTTGAACCGCATCCCCATGACACCGGACGTGGCGCGGCCCATCGGGCGCAGCGTGTCGTCGTTGGCGTGGAATCGGATCGACTGGCCCTTCTCCGACACGAGCAGCAGGTCGTCGTCGGGGCCGGCGAGCGCCGCGCCGACCAGTTCGTCACCGTCGCGGAGGTTGACGGCGATGAGTCCGCCGGAACGCGGGGAGTCGTAGTCCTCGAGGCGCGACTTCTTGACCAGGCCGTTGCGGGTGGCGATCACCAGGTACGGGGCGTCCTGGTAGCCCTTGATCCGGATGACGCCGGCGATCCGCTCCTCCGGCTGGAACGCCAGGAGGTTGGCCACGTGCTGGCCGCGGGCGGTGCGGTTGGCCTCGGGCAGCTCGTAGGCCTTGATGCGGTAGACGCGGCCCTTGGTGGTGAAGAACAGCAGCCAGTCGTGCGTGGAGGAGACGAAGAAGTGCCGGACGATGTCGTCCTGCTTGAGCTCCGCCCCGCGCACGCCCTTGCCGCCGCGCTTCTGGGCCCGGTACAGGTCGGTACGGGTCCGCTTGGCGTAGCCGGTCTCGGTGATGGTGACCACCACGTCCTCGCGGGCGATGAGGTCCTCGTCGGTCACGTCACCGTCGGCGGGGATGATGACCGTGCGGCGGTCGTCACCGTACTTCTCGACGATCTCGCGGAGCTCGTCGCCGACGATCTCCCGCTGGCGCTCGGGCCGGGCGAGGATGTCCTTGTAGTCGGCGATCTCGAGTTCGATCGCCGCGAGTTGGTCGATGATCTTCTGCCGCTCGAGCGCCGCGAGCCGCCGCAGCTGCATGTCGAGGATGGCCTGCGCCTGGTCGTCGTCGATGTCCAGGAGGTCCTTGAGGCCCTGGCGCGCGATGTCGACGGTCTCCGACCGGCGGATCAGGGCGATGACCTCGTCGAGCGCGTCGAGGGCCTTGACCAGTCCGCGCAGGATGTGGGCCCGTTTCTCGGCCTCGTCCAGCAGGTACTGGGTGCGGCGCACGATCACTTCGATCTGGTGCGTGACGTACAGGCGCACCAGCTGGTCGAGCGGCAGGGTGCGGGGCACGCCGTCGACGATCGACAGCATGTTGGCGCCGAACGACGTCTGCAGCTGCGAGTGCTTGTAGAGGTTGTTGAGGACGACCTTGGCCACGGCGTCACGCTTGAGCGTGATGACGATGCGCAGGCCCACGCGGTCCGAGGACTCGTCGTCGATCTTGGAGATGCCGGCGATCTTGCCGTCGCGCAGCTGCTCCGCGATCGACAGGATCATGTTGTCCGGGTTGACCTCGTACGGCAGCTCGGTGATCACGATGACCGTGCGGTTGCCCTCCTCCTCGATGGAGGTCTTGCCGCGCATGCGGATGGAGCCGCGGCCGGTGCGGTAAGCGTCCTTGATGCCCTGGTCACCCACGATGAAGCCGGCGGTCGGGAAGTCGGGGCCCTTGATGCGCTCCATGCACGCCTCGAGCGCCTCTTCCTCGGTGGCGTCGGGATTGTCGAGAATCCAGTAGACCGCGTCGGCGACCTCGCGCAGGTTGTGTGGCGGCATCTTGGTGGCCATGCCCACGGCGATACCGCTGGAACCGTTGATCAGCAGGTTCGGTACCCGCGACGGCAGGACGACGGGCTCGGAGGTCTTGCCGTCGTAGTTCGGCTGGAAGTCGACGGTGTTCTTCTCGATGTCCCGCACCATCTCCATGGCGAGCGGGGTCATCTTGCACTCGGTGTAACGCATGGCGGCCGCGCCGTCGTTGCCGCGGGAACCGAAGTTGCCCTGGCCGTCGACCATCGGGTAGCGCATCGACCACGGCTGCGCAAGACGCACGAGCGTGTCGTAGATCGCCAAGTCGCCGTGCGGGTGGAAGTTACCCATGGTGTCGGCGACGGGCTTGGCCGACTTCACATAGCTGCGGTCGGGCCGGTAGCCGTTGTCCCACATCGCGTAGAGGATGCGGCGGTGGACGGGTTTGAGGCCGTCCCGGACGTCAGGGAGTGCTCGCCCGACGATGACGCTCATCGAGTAGTCGATGTAGCTTCTCTGCATCTCGGCCTGGATGTCGACCGGCTCGATCCG
>CAMNYG010000392.1 GCA_946570335.1 uncultured Dietzia sp.
GCGCGACTCCGGTGACAGCAAGGAGAGCTTCCTCTCCGAGGCCGAGCTGACGGTCATGTCGATGACCGACCGCAAGACCCGGGACCGGTTGCGCGACGTCATCCGTCTGCTGCGTGAACGGGGCCTGCCCGAGATCGAGGAACTGAGCGGCATCAAGTCCGAGCGCGCCCGCCACCTGCTGTGCGATCACGCCTTGGAGGTGCTCGGCGCACACCTGCGCTCCGAACGTCTTCCCGAGATCCCCGCCCAGGTCCGCAAGATGCTCTCCGTGGAGGAGGAGGCGTTGAGCATCCACTCCGGAGAGGCTCCGCGTCCCAGTGAGCCCATCACCAAGAGCGCGGTCACCCCGCGTCCGCGGCACACCGGAGGCAAGGCCGCGACACCCGCCCGCAAGACCACCAAGACCGCCTCGGGCAAATCCACCGCGAAGCCCGCGGCCAAGAGCGGACGTTCGGCCGCGGCGGAGGGCGCCGAGAAGGAGAGCGCCTTCTGGGACGACTGATCCCCGAAGGAGAGCGCACACCGCGCCGTCGTCCGTCGCGGCGATCCCCCATCCGCGCCCACAGGGTGACACCGAACGGTTTCATACCGACATCAAGGGGAAAACCAGGCACACGGGCTCCATGAGACGACCGCGGAGCTGAGGAATCGTGCAGCGTCATTGTGGTCAGGCCACCGTCGCGAGGACAACCCTGACGCGCGGCCGCGGGAGACTTCACCTAGGATCTCTGCCACGCGCGTTTTTCCCGTGTTGTCGGCGACACACGTTCTCCGGCACCGCCACCACTCGTGGGCCACTCACGATCCTTCCGGAGATCCCGGACCCGGCGGACCTTCACATCCGGTACCTCGCGCGGCCTCCATCTTCCTCCGGACACGGAGCACGTGCCTCCCCTGACCGGCGTCCGACCGTTGGCACGCCCCGCCGTCCGAACTCACCGAGATTGCACAATGCCCGCTGACGAGAACCCCGCCGCCGACTCAGGCGCGGAACACACACCCGACGAGGAGCCCACGACCGGCTCCGAGACCACCGACCCGGCCCGAGCCGACTCCGGTGGCGATGACCGCTGTCGGGACGACGGCGACACTCCCGACGGTACGGGCCGCGACCCGGACGAGCAGGACGAGCAGGACGACCGAAGCGACCGACCGGTCCAGGAAGATCAGGCCGATCAGGCCGATCAGGCCGCCCAAGGCGACCAAGGCGACCAAGGCGACCAAGGCGAGCGTCCCACTCCGGACGACCAGGACGGTGAGGGCCCGGGCACCCCCGAGACCGAGTCCTCGAAGGACCGCGAGAAGGACGTGGACGACGCCGAGTCCACCGAACCCTCCTCCGACGCGTCGAAGGACGCCGAGGAGGATCGGAGCGACGGCGCGAAGGTGGCCGCCGTTCCCGTGGCCCCGAGAAGACGGCGCCGCCTGCGCCGGATCCTGCTGTGGACCGCGGCGAGTCTGGCCCTGGTCCTGCTCACCGGGGTCGCCACCGCCTACGGCTACTACCGCTCGCTGCGTTCGAACATGGTCCAGCACGACATCGACTCGGTGTTGAAAGAGGAGGAGCGCCCCGAACGCATCAACGACGCGGTCAACGTCCTCTTCATCGGCACCGACGGCTACGAGGAGGGGAGCACCGCCTACTCCAGCGAGTTCGAGGGCGAACGTTCGGACGCGATCATGCTGGCGCACGTCTCCCCCGAGAAGCGCGTCTCGGTGATCAGCTTCCCACGGGACTCCCTGGTCGACCTGCCCCAGTGCGACCCCTACGGCGACGCCGAGGGGACACAGGGCTACTTCGGCATGATCAACGCCGCGATGTACCACGGCGGACCGCCCTGCGTGGTGCACACCATCGAGTCCCTCACCGACATTCGGATCGACCACTTCGTACACCTGAGTTTCATGAGCTTCCGCGACGTCGTGGACGCCATCGGCGGTGTGGAGATGTGCATCCCCGAGCCGATGCGGGACCGTCGTTCCAAGCTCGACCTCGACGCGGGCCGGCAGACACTCGACGGTGAACAGGCGCTGTCGTTCGTCCGGGCACGCTACGAGATCGGTGACGGCGGCGACATCGGTCGCATCGACCGCCAACAGATGTTCCTGTCCGCACTGGCCGACCAGGTCACCGACAACGACGTGCTCACCAGCCCGACCAAGCTGAACGGCATCCTCCAGGCGATAGCCCAGAACAGCACCACCGACCACGCGCTCACGTTCGACAGGATGCTCTCGATCGCCGTGACCATGGTGGACGTGGACCTCACCGACATCGAGTTCCACACGGTCCCCTGGTACCAGGCGCCCTTCAACCCCAACCGGGTCATGTGGTACGAGGACGAGGCCGCGGAGCTGTTCACCGCCATTCGCGAGGACCGGCCCCTGCCCATGTTGATGGCGGACGACGCCGCGGCACCGCAGGATCCGCCGGGCGCCTCGCCGTCCCCACTGGACGAGGAATCCGCGAACGCCTCTCCGCCGTCGGAACAGGACGATCCCGCCCAGCCGGGGCAGGGACGCGACGCCACGTCCGACCCCTGCTCCGACGGTCTGGGCTTCGGGACGGAGGACGAGTCCGACTGACGCGGTGACCGCGGCGGTCCCCACTCGGCGCCCGCCGTCGAGTCCGCTTCCGGTGTCCGTACGGG
>CAMNYG010000393.1 GCA_946570335.1 uncultured Dietzia sp.
ACCTCGCCGGGCCCGGATCAGGTCGCGCGGTGTCGGGCTATCCGGGGTATTCGATGACCTGGATGGCCCGGTCCTCGAGCCGGATCCGACCGTTCTCGAACTCGGAGTACGTCAACTCGCCCTCGGTGATCTCGTCGGTGACCGGCCAGCCCAGGTTCCCGCTCGGGCCACCGTGGTCCAGGTATGTGGTGAGGATCTGGCCACGCACTATGCGGGCGCCGTTCTCGGGCGACCAGTAGATGGTGCCGGATGTGTACTCCTGCATCCGGCCGCCGTCGAGTTCCCCGGCCGGGGCCAGCGGCTCCCTGAGAGCCAGCCGGCCGCCCTTGGCTTCCTCATAGCGTCGGTAGATCGCCTTGGTGGTGGCGAACTCCGCATCACCGAACTGTACGACGATCGGGTCCGCGGCATCGGGCTCCGCCGCCGACGCCGCGGCATACTGCTCCTCCGACACCGCCTGACCGCCACACCCCGTGAGCGTCAACGACATCGCGACAATGACGGACGACGCGAACGCCGACGACGCGCGACGGGACATGGGCTCTCCTCACCGATTAGTCTGATTCGGGTCCGGCCTGATGAGCCGGAAACCGAATCTTCCCATGACCCGATAAGTTCCTTCTCACCCGGCCCGTCGGTGTGCCACTTCCCGGGTCGTCAGGCCGCCCGGATGCGCCGCAGCTCCCCCGGGGCGCCGTCGGGGTGGAACTCCTCGAGCATGGTGGTGACGAGCTCGGCGATCGCCGACCGCTCCGACCGGCTCAGCGTGACGTGCGCGAACAGAGGATGGCCCTTGAGCTTCTCCACCACGGCCTGGATTCCGTCATGACGACCGACGCGCAGGTTGTCGCGCTGGGCGACGTCGTGGGTGAGCACGACCCGGGACCCACTGCCGAGCCGGGACAGCACGGTGAGCAGGACGTTGCGCTCGAGCGACTGCGCCTCGTCGACGATCACGAACGAATCGTGCAGGCTGCGGCCGCGGATGTGGGTCAGAGGCAGCACCTCGAGGATGTCGCGGTCCATGACCTCGTCGATCACGTTCTCACTGACCAGGCCCTCGAGTGTGTCGAAGACTGCCTGCGACCACGGCGACATCTTCTCCGACTCGCTACCCGGCAGGTAGCCGAGCTCCTGGCCACCCACGGCGTAGAGGGGGCGGAACACGACGATCTTGCGATGGCGCCGCCGTTCGAGCACGGACTCCAGCCCGGCGCACAGGGCCAGTGCCGACTTGCCGGTGCCCGCGCGTCCGCCGAGGGAGACGATCCCGATCGACTCGTCCAGCAGGCAGTCGATCGCGATGCGTTGCTCGGCGGAGCGCCCGCGCAGGCCGAACACCTCCACGTCGCCGCGGACGAGTTTGAGCCCGCCGTCGTCGGTGACGCGGGCGAGTGCCGAGGAGGACTCGGTCTGTACCCGGACGCCGCAGTGCACGGGCGTGTCGGACTCGAGGCCCGCAGCGCGAACCGCCAACGGGTTGGCCCGACCGTCGGCGAACAGCATGTCGACCAGGTCCTGGGTGGCAGGCAGGTCGGCGACGCCGCTGTAACCGGTGAGCACGACGTCCTGCGCGTGGTACTCGTCCGCGGGCAGTCCCACCGACCCAGCCTTGACGCGTAGCGGGATGTCCTTGGACACCAGCACGGTCTGAGCGCCCTCGGCGCGCAGGTTCAGCGCGCACGCCAGGATGCGGGAGTCGTTGCCGGCGTTACGGAAGCCCGAGGGGAGGACCGACTGGTCGGTGTGGTTGAGCTCGACCCGAAGGGTGCCGCCGGCGTCGGTGACGATCAGGTCGCCGTCGAGCCGACCGTGTCGCAGGCGCAGTTCCTCCAGCAGCCGCAACGCCTCGCGGGCGTAGTAGCCCAGCTCGGGGTGGTGGCGCTTGGCCTCGAGCTCACCGATCACCGCGATGGGCAGCACCACCTTGTGCTCGGCGAAGCGGGTGACGGCCCACGGATCGGACAGCAGAACCGAGGTGTCGAGGACATAGGTACGTACGGTGTCGGTCACGGAGCACTCCTGACCCGCGGCACCCGCGGGCGGTTCGAGATGGACCGGTCGGACCAGGTCACCGGGTGGTGACGGGGCCGGGTGCCGGCCCCCTCCCGATCGCGAGAGACGATCATCGCTGGGACCTCCCGACGGTCGGCTTCCCCACCGACCGTTGGGCCCGACGCTACGCCCCCGAGGGGCGTAATCACATAGCTGTGAGTTAACTCGTCATGAATTCCCGGCCCTCATCGCGGTGAGCCGCTGCCGATAGCAGGCCACCGGTGCGGCGCCCGACGGAACCGCGTCGTTGAGAACGTCAATGAAATCCGGAGGGGATCCTCGCGGACGACCTCCCGGGGACACAACCGCTGAGTAGGGTCACCAGCATGAAGGCAGCCGTGTGTGTCGAGACCGGATCCCCACTGGTGATCGAGGACATTCCGATCCCCGAGCCGCGCGCCGGCGAGGTACTGGTCCACAACCACGCGTGCGGGGTCTGCCACACGGACCTGCACGTGATGAAGGGCGAGGTCGGCTTCCCTCTACCCGGCGTCCTGGGGCACGAGATCTCCGGCATCGTGGCCCAGGTGGGCGCCGGGGTGACGAACGTGGTCCCGGGCGACCGCGTGGTGGGCTCGTTCATCATGCCGTGCGG
>CAMNYG010000394.1 GCA_946570335.1 uncultured Dietzia sp.
CCGGGCACCGCACCCCGGACCGACGGCGGCAACGCACGGTCGGCCAGCACGATCCCCACGAGCAGTATCGGGGTGAGCCCGGCCAGCACCAGGTAGCCGACCGTGCCCGCGCCGACCGCCTCGGCCACCACGGTCCCGGCGATCACACCGACGATCTGCCCCACGCCGAACAGCGAGCCCACGATCCCGCGTTGAGAAGTGGGGACGCGGTCGGCGATGAGCGCCGCCAACACGGCGAACGGGCCGTTCAGGCCGAGCTGAACCAGCACCCAGCCGGTGAGCATGACCGGGCCGGTGGTGGCGCTGAACAACACGACCTGGCCGACCACCCCGAGAACCGTGCCCGCATACACCACCGGCATGCGCGTGCCGAGGCGTGTGCGGCAGCGGTCGGAGACCAGTCCCCACAGCGGGTTGGCGACCAGTGCGACCGCCGCTCCCGTGCCCACGATCAGAGCGAGCAGTGCCTCACGACCGCGGGGGCCGGCGACGAGATCGGTCTGCGCGGGCAGCAGGATCTGCAGCGGACCGAACCAGGAGGCGAACACCGCCACCACGCCGAGCGCGAGCGCGACGATCCAACCCCTGCCGACCGGCCGCGGCTCGACCTGACCGGCCACCAGATCCGAGCCGAGCACGCTGCCCGGGCCGGAGTCGGTGTTCACCTGGCGCTCTCCCAGGTGGCGGTCCACGCCTCGGCTCCGCCCATGAGCTGGCGTTCGAGTTCCGCCCTGTCGGGGCCGGCGCGGTGCAGGACGTCCGCGATCCAGTCCGCGTACAGGCCGTACTGGGCCACGCCGTCGACGTTGAGGTCGTAGACACGGTCCGCGAACTGCCAGCGGTCCATCACTTCTCCGCTGGGGGCGGTGAACGGGTAGACGAGCGGGTCGGTGGCTGCGCTGGGCCGGGGCTCTGCGAGCGGGGCCAGCCCGTTGACGTCCGAGCCGATCCCGTAGCCGGCGAACGTGCCACCCACGGTCTCGGAGTTCTCACGCCACTCGTCCAGGAACCCCTTCTCGAAGTTCTCGGTGGCATCGGCCGGGTAGGCGAACGCGCCCACGAACCCGCCCAGTTCGTGCATCCGACGCAGCATCGCCGGATCCGACCACGAGTGGTCCACCATGAACCCCGGGTAACCGCGCTCGGTCGCGATGTCGAGCACCCGATCCGCGGTCTTGACGCTCATGTGGTCGATGTTGATGAGCATGCCGCGGTCCATCATCTGGTTGACGGCGTACTC
The DNA here is from genome assembly GCA_946570335.1 of uncultured Dietzia sp. Taxonomy (GTDB): domain Bacteria; phylum Actinomycetota; class Actinomycetes; order Mycobacteriales; family Mycobacteriaceae; genus Dietzia. The sequence goes on from CAMNYG010000394.1 coordinate 1,241, forward strand.
GCCCAGCTCGGTCAGGCCGCGCACGTTGCACAGCGGCTCATCCGGGTACACGGGCACCGCGGCGCCGGCCGGCGCGCCCGAGGAGGCGGCGGCGATCCCGTCGGCCACCCCGGTGTGCGCGATCGGCTGCGCGTGGTCGGAGGCGGGCCCGGTGCACGGCTCGGTCTCCCAGAACCGCTGCGCGCCCATCTTGTTGCCCACGTTCACCGCGAGTCCGGCCAGGCCCTCGTCCATCCGCGCGCCGCCGAAGGCGTTGTCGAACTTGTGCACCGGGAACACCGAGGACACGCCCCACGAGGCGAACTCCTCGAGACCGCGGTCGATGTCCTCGCGCGTGCACTGCGGGACGTCGTTGACCTGGCGGCAGCCGAACGGCTCGGAGGTCTCCACGCCGAGTGTCACCGCGAGCTTGCCCTGTGCGGTGATCTCGCGCACCTCCTGCGGGGAACGGGCGATCCGGAACCAGCCCTGCCCGGGGCCGCCGTGCTCGGCGTCGATGTGCGCCTCCATGCGGTTCAGGTAGTCGACCTGCCGACGCAGCTGGTCCATCTCGTCGCACGAGGAACGCGGCGGCACCCCGACCCCGGCGAGGGCCTCGCACAGCACGCGGTTGCCCACGAGGTAGTTGTTGACCACCCGCAGCCCGGACTTCCACGCACGCTCGATGCCGGTGTAGTAGGCCTGCTCGTGGAGCTGTGAGTCGTGGGCGGGCCAGTCGGCGAACGTGGGGAAGCCCTGCACGCCGCCGGGCAGGTCGGTGCCGCCGAGGATGCTCTCCAGCAGCGCGAAGTGCCCGGTGCCCGAGTGAGTGGGGCAGTCCGTGAGCGCCTCCGCGATCCCGCCGGGAGCGAACGGTTCACCGCAGCGCAGTGCGCCGCCGAACGCCTGCGAGGCGGCGAGGTGGGTGTGGGTGTCGGCGAACCCGTGGATCGGGGCCTGCCCCGCCGCGCCCGGCACCGCCCGTGTGGACGGTGCGGTTGCCAGCGAGAGAACAAGGACGACGACGGCGAGGACCGCAGTCACGGCCAGTGCCGCTGGTGCGGAGAGGGGCGATCTCGTCGTCGTCACATCACGGGTCATCATACTGTGACATTAACCTCACCACCCCGGCCGAGGGGCACTTTGCCCCGCGCCCCGGCGTTCACCCGGCCCGGACCGGGCGTACTGCGCCTACTACAGCTGTCGCGCCACCTGCGTGGCTACCAGCTCGAGGTGATCCAGGTCGGACATGTCCAGGACCTGCAGGTAGATGCGGCGTGCGCCGATCTGGGCGAATCGACCGATCGTGTCCACCACCTCGGCGGGTGTGCCCGCGGCGCCGTTGGTGCGCAGCTCGTCGACCTCGCGGCCGATCGCGTCCGCACGGCGGGCGATCTCCGCCTCGTCCCGGCCGCAGCACAGCACGA
>CAMNYG010000395.1 GCA_946570335.1 uncultured Dietzia sp.
GGCACACAGGGCCCGCCGCCGCACGCCGGCCAGACCGGCCCGCCCGATCACGCCGGCAGCCCCGGGCGTCCGCAACATGCCGGCGGGGGCGCACAGATGGCAGATGACTCCCACCCGGGACCGAGGTGAGCGCCCGCTCCGCGACGCCGACCCCGATCCGCTGGTGGAAGTCGGCGCGTCTGCGCGTCACGGCAGGCATCACCTTCATCACCGCCGCGGTCTTCGCGGCCATGGTCGTCTTCACTAGCCAGCTGCTCATCCTCAGCGCAGAACGTGTCACCGACACACGACTGAACCGCGAGACGGCCGACTTCAGCACGTTCATGGCCGCGGGCATCCTGCCCTCCTTCGAATCGGAGGACCCCACGGTCGAGCAGCTCCTGCGCGCCTACCTCGCCCAGCAGTACCCCTCTGCCGAACTCCTGCTCGTGGGCACCGCCGAGGAGTCCGGAACCCAGTTCACCCTGTCCCGGTACGCTCCCGGCGAGGACCAGCTCTTCCCGCCGGAGGTCCGGTCCCGGATCCAGCGGATGGGTCTGGTCCCGGGTGACGACTCGGGCGAGATCGACGATTCGGTGACCTGGCGCAAGACCACGGTCGCGAGCCCCGCCGGTCCGGCCAGCCTCGTCGTGGCGGTCAATGATCTCGGTACGGCGGCCGAAACCCGACGCGTCGCGGAATCCCTGTTCTGGGCGAGTGCCGGCGGCATGATCCTCAGCGCGTTCCTGGCGTGGTGGATCGCCGGCCGGATGCTCGTGCCCGTGCGGCGGATCCGCGAGGCCGCCGAGACGATTTCTGCCGCGGATCTGTCCAGGCGCGTCCCCGCCGACGGACCCGACGAGATCGTCTCCCTGGCGGACACGGTCAACGAGATGCTCGAGCGGGTGGAGGACGCCTACCGCACCCAGCGGGAATTCCTCGACGACGCCGGACACGAGCTACGTACGCCGCTGACCGTGGTGCAGGGCAACCTCGACCTCATGCCCGAGGACGCCGAGGGCCGGGCGGCGACGACCCGCGTCATCCAGGACGAACTGTCGCGGATGACCCGCATCGTCGAGGACCTGCTGACCCTCGCCCGCGCCGACCGCCCGGACTTCCTCGTCACGGGACCGGCCGAGGTCTCCGATCTCATCCTCGACATCGAGGCCAAGGTCGACGTGCTCGCGGACCGTGACTGGAACGTCCTGCCGTACGCCGAGGGCGTGGCGCAGCTGGACACACACCGGATCACCCAGGCCTTGATGCAGTTCTGTTCCAACGCGGTTCGCTTCACCCGTCCCGGCGACCGCATCGAGATCGGCTGCCGCATCCTGGAACCCGGCGAACCCACCATCCCCGAGCAGGCGACGGAGGGTCCGCCGCCCGCAGTCGACGAGCAGGAGATCCGTCGTCGTCGTCTCCTGTGGTGGGTACGTGACCGCGGTGCGGGGATCCCCCCCGGCGAGGAGGAGAGCATCTTCGAGCGGTTCCACACCGCCCGCGGTCAGCTCCGCGACGGCCGCGGGGGTACCGGACTCGGGTTGGCGATCGTGTCGACGATCGCCCGTGCACACCGGGGTCGGGCTTTCGCGTTCAACGCCAGGGGCGGCGGCGCGGCCTTCTGCATCGTCATCCCCTTCATCAGCGCTGAGAACGTCGGAAGCGACCCGACGCCCTCCGAGACCACCGTGGCCGACGACGACCCGGAATTCCCCTGATCCCATCTGTTACCGCACGTTTAACCCGGACCGGGAGACACGATCTGTCTGGAGTGACCCAGGAGGCCGTTCACGTGCCATACTCGCAAGTCGGAGAAGGAGGGTTGCATGACGAACATTCTCGTCGTCGAGGACGATGACCTCATCCGCTCGGTGTTGGTCAAAGCACTCGGCGGTGCGGAGTACACGGCCCTAGAGGCGGTCGACGGAGAGAGCGCTCGCGCCATCCTGTCGACGATCTCCGACATCGATCTCATGCTGCTCGACATAGGCCTTCCCGACACGGACGGTCTGACCCTGCTGCGCGAGGCGCGGAATCGTGGGTTCAACGCCCCCGTCATCATCCTCACCGCCCGCGACAGCGTCGCCAACACGGTCGAGGGACTGGATTCCGGGGCGAATGACTACATGGTCAAGCCGTTCCGCGTCCCCGAACTGCTCGCTCGTATCCGCCTGCGCCTGCGCGAGCACGAGGCCGCTGACGACCCGGGCATCCTCGAGCACGGTGGCATGCGCCTCGACATCCGTACCCGCCGAGTAGAGGTCGACGGCCGGATCCAGGAACTCACCAACCGTGAGTACTCGCTGCTGGAGATGCTGCTGCGCAACAAGGGCGAGACGATCAGCCGCGAGCAGCTCCTCGAGAGCGTGTGGGGCATGGACTTCGATCCCGGATCCAACATCGTCAACGTCTACATCCGTTCCCTGCGTCGGAAGATCGGCGAGAACAAGGTGCAGACCGTCCGTGGAGTCGGCTACCGCGTCGAGTGATCGCGGCCGGCCGGCAGGTTCAGGCACCGCCGGGACGGGGCGGCACATTTCTGGCGCGCGCCCCACACCACCGGCGCACACCCCACACCACCGGCACATGCCCCACTCCACCGACGCACACCCCACACCACCGGCACATGCCCCACTCCACCTATCAGAATGCGCTGCA
>CAMNYG010000396.1 GCA_946570335.1 uncultured Dietzia sp.
TGACCGTCGGCGGCGAGGCGGCGCATGCCGTCGAGCAGCATCCGGCGGGCGCTGGTGTTGACCGAGGACACGCGGCTCAGATCCAAGGTCACCTCACCGTCGCCGGGCGGGATCTCGGCGAGGCGTCGCAGGACGAGTTCGGCGCTGGCGAACGTCATCGCACCCTGCAGCCGGAAGACGCGGCGGTCGTTTGCCTCGTCGTAGCGGACCGAGCGGACGGCCTCCACATCCATCACGGCGGTGTTCATCAGATGCAGGTCGAGGTCTCGCGACATCCGCTCGAACGCCCGCACCCCCTCGACGCTGTGTCCGTGCGCATCCAGCCGCGGGGAGAACACCCCGAGTCCGACCTGGGCGGGCAGCGAACCGAGGATGCCACCAGACACCCCGCTCTTGGCCGGGATGCCGACCGTGGACATCCAGTCGCCGGCCGCGTCGTACATTCCGCACGTGGCCATGACCGCCAGCACATGCCGCGCCACCTCGTCCGAGACCACCCGTTCCTTGGTCACCGGATTGACCCCGCCGGCGGCCAGGGTCACCGCCATCACCGCCAGGTCGCGGACGGTCACCGTGTAGGCGCACTGCCTGGTGTATCCGCGGACCGCCTCGTCCGGGTCGCCGTCAATGATCCCTCCGGCCCGCACCAGATTGGCCATCGCCCGGTTGCGGAACGCGGTACGCAGCTCGGAGTCCAGAACTGTGATATCCACGTCCAGCGGGCGACCCGCGAACGCCGAGAGCCCCTCCTGCACGGCCGTGTCCCGCTCGATCTCGGTCGCGTCCGGCGGCCCGACGAGGGTGTGCGTGGTGATGGCTCCGATGTTGATCATCGGGTTCTCCGGGCGTCCGGTCTCCGGCTCGAGCGAGATCTCGTTGAACGCATCACCGGACGGCTCCACGCCGACCTTCTCCAGCACACTCTTGATACCCCGGTCGCGCAGGGCGAGGGCGTAGATGAACGGCTTGCTCATCGACTGGATGGTGAACTCGGCGTCCGCATCGCCGGCGGTGTAGACGACGCCGTCCAGGGTGCAGGCGGACACGGCGAACCTGTCCGGGTCGACGGAGGCGAGCTCGGGGATGTAGTCGGCCAACTCGCCGTCGTCGCCCACCGAGCAGGCGTCGCGGATCTCGAGCAGATATTCGGGTACCGGCGTCTTCACACCCTCAGATTGTCACGAGAACAAGTTTGCGGATAAGTGACGCCCATCAGTGTTCTTCTTCCCCGTCTCTCGTAACTTCACAGTTGACGGGCCGGGAAGGTCCGAGGAAGACACCACGAGGAGAGGATAGAAATGGCCGCGAACAGCCAGAACATCGTCAAGAGCATGCTCCGTGCGGAGGGTTTTTCCTGCCCCTCCTGCGTGGGCAGGATCGAGAAGCAGGTCGGCCGCCTCAAGGGCGTGGAGGACGTGAAGGTGCACTTCGCCTCCTCACGCATCGAGGTTGAACACGACCCCGAGGTCGCCAGCGTCGACGACGTGGTGGCCGCAGTCGGCAAGGCCGGCTACAAGGCACGTGCCAGCGCCTTCTGACCCACGCCGGCCCCTATCAGGTCGCGCAGCGGTCATTCGGGCCGCGCGACGGCAGCTTCTCAACCGAGCAAGAGCACCACCGGCCGGCGCCAACGGGCGCCGGCCGCCTGAGGTCCGGCACCCCTGACGGTGGCGGAGAAGAGAAAGAGGAAAAGACCATGACCACGATCCGTAGTTGGCTGTACGGGCGGTGGTTCGTGCCCATCGTGTCCGGGCTGCTCATCATCGGATCGTTCATCGCATCCGGTGTGGCCGGCTCGGACTTCCGTGGGCTCGAGGACAACACCATCCTGGCCGACGCGCTGATGTTCGCCGCCGCCGTCGTGGCCGGCGCGCCCATCGTCAAGAAGGCGATCGACGCACTGCTCAACCGCCATATCGGCATTGACCTGCTGGTCTCGGTGGCGGCGATCGGCGCGATCATCATCGGCAACTACTGGGAGGCGGCCGCGGTCACCTTCCTGTTCGCGATCGGCCACGCCCTCGAGGCGGCGACCCTCAACAAGACCCGCTCGGCGCTGGCCGAACTGGTGGCGGTGGCCCCGGATGTCGCTGTGGTGATGCGCGATGGCGAACAGGTCGAGATCGACGCCGGCCAGGTGCGCCAGGGCGAGGTCGTCCTGGTCAAGAACGGCGCCAAGGTGCCCGTCGACGGCCAGGTCGTGGCCGGCTCGGGCGCGCTGGACGAGGCCTCGATCACCGGCGAGTCCATCCCTGTCGAGAAGGGCAAGGGCGACCAGGTGTTCGCCGGCACCATCTCGCGTGGCGGCTTCCTGCACGTGCTGGCCACCGGCATCGGCGCCGACACCACTCTGGCGCGGATCATCCACCGCGTCGAGGAGGCGCAGGATGCCAAGGCCCGCACCCAGAGCTTCATCGACCGCTTCTCCACCTGGTACACCCCGGGCATCATGATCCTCGCGCTGGTCGCCGGCCTCATCTCCGGTGATGTAGTTCTCGCCCTGACCCTGTTGGTGATCGGTTGCCCCGGCGCTCTGGTCATCTCGATTCCCGTGGCGATCGTCGCCGGCATCGCCCGTGCCGCCCGCATCGGCATCCTCTTCTAGGGTGGCGGGGAGCTGGGGGCCTCCGCCAT
>CAMNYG010000397.1 GCA_946570335.1 uncultured Dietzia sp.
GTCGTCGTCGTTCTCGTGGCTGTCCGCGCCCAGCCCCAGGTCGGCGTCGGTGCCCCTGAGGTCCGCGACCAGGGGGCGCAGCTCGTCGATATACGTGGCCCTGGTGGCGGTCCGGGCGCGCTCGAAGTGCTCGAAACTGCTGAGTCGGCCGTCGGTGAATGCGGCGTCCAGTGCCTGCAGGACGGCGGTTCGCTGGGCGTCAGACGCTCGGGGGCGAGGAACGCCGGAGCCGACGGGGCCTGTGCCGGAACGGGAGTCGTTCATTCGACAAAGCGTAGCGGGGCGGGCTTGGCGAGGGCTCTCGACCGGCGTAGGGGTTTGATGGTCTGGTCGCTCTCGGTGGCAGGTTCCTCCGGGTCGGGAATGGGGTAGGTCAGGCGCATGGTGATGTCCAACGCGGGTGGTTCCGGTGCCGGGGGCGGTCTCAGCGGGACGCGGCGGTGTTCAGGATCTGCGGGTCGGTGTCGAAGGTGACGCTGCCGAGCCCGCCGGGCGCCGCCGGGGCTGCGGCCCGGACCGTGCCTGGGTCGACCCGGCGTGAGATGCCGTGTCCGTCCTTGGTTTTAGAGGCGTCACCGTGGAAAACTGGCCAGATTCTCGCAGTGGTGTCGACAAGGTTCGCGGTGGTGTCGCCAAAACCTATGAGGCGGGGCGCAGAGCGTGGAGTGATACGTGACGACGGGTGAGGTGGGGTTGCGGTGCGTCGCCATGGCGTGAAGATGGCGGGCTAATCCGGTCAGGTCAAGGGGCCGGCGTGACTTGTTGAACCTGACCGTCGGGGCCGAAGGTGGCCCGGCCGAGCGAATTGCCGGTGATCAACGCGACCAGGAACTCGGTCTGGTCGGCCGCCGAGTCGAGCGCGGCAGCAGCGGCGAGGCGCTGACGCGGGCGGGTTCCCATGGGCGCAAGAAGTATGCGCGCGCCGGGGCGTCGGGGAGAAAGACCGCCGCAGAGATAGAACACGTTCTACCATGGGGCGCATGAGTGCACCCACGCCTTCCGTCCCCGCCGACGCCGGAGTCCTGGACCCCCGGACCGGTGAGCACGTGACCAGCGTCTACAAGATCGCCGAGGCCGAGCCCGACAGGATCGCGGTGATCGAGGCCTCCGGCCGCCAGGTGACCTACGGCCAGCTCGCGGGCGCCGCCCACGGCTATGCCCGTGGTCTGCAGGAGCTGGGACTGGGGGCCGGCGACTGCATAGTCCTGCTGGCCCCCAACTCGATCGAATTCCTCGAGGTCTACTACGCGGCCATCGAGATCGGTCTCTACGTGGCGCCCGCCAACTGGCACCTCACCGGCCCCGAGGTCGCCTACATCATCGACAACTCCGGTTCGACGGTGTTCATCGCGGACGAGCGGTTCGCCGACGTCGCGACCGCTGCCGCCACCGAGGCCGGGCTCGACATGGCCCGTTGCTACGCCGTCGGCGACGTGCCGGGATTCCGTCCGCTCACCGAGCTGGCCGCCCCGGACCCGGGAGACGGGGGAGCGGGTGAGGCCTCGTCGTCGTCGGACTCTCCGGGATCGTGGACCCTCCCCACCGACCGCACCCTCGGTGCCCCGATGCTCTACACCAGTGGAACCACCGGCCGCCCCAAGGGCGTGCGCCGGCCGCTCACCGGCGCGAGCCCCGACCAGGTGACGGTCCCCAATTACTACTTCTTCGCCGGTTTCGACATCCACGGCCCGGACAACGTCCACATCTGCGGCTCGCCGCTGTACCACACGGCGGTGTTGAACTTCGTCACCATCTCGCTGAACCTGGGCCAGACCGTGGTGCTCATGGACAAGTGGACGCCCGAGGAGATGCTGCGGCTCATCGACGCCCACGGCGTCACCCAGTCGCACATGGTGCCCACCCAGTTCTCGCGCCTGTTGGAGCTGCCCGAGGAGGTGCGCGCGAAGTACGACGTGTCGAGTCTGCGCACGATCGTCCACGGCGCCGCCCCCTGTCCGCAGCACGTCAAGCAGGCCATGCTCGACTGGTGGGGTCCGGTGCTCACCGAGTACTACGCCGGCACCGAGGGCGGCGGTTGCACCATCACCGGCGAAGAGTGGCTGCGCAAGCCCGGCAGTGTGGGCAGGCCGTGGAAGACCACCACGCTCAAGATCCTCGACGACGACGGCAACGAGGTGCCCGTCGGCGAGGTGGGGAACGTCTACCTGCAGATGCACGGGTCGCGGTTCGAGTACCACGAGGACGCGGAGAAGACCGCCAAGACGTATGTCGGCGAGCTGTTCACGATGGGGGACATCGGGTACGTCGATGAGGACGGCTACCTCTTCCTGCGGGACCGCAAGAACGACATGATCATCTCCGGCGGCGTGAACATCTACCCGGCCGAGATCGAGTCCGAGATGACTCGCCACGAGGCCGTCCGTGACGCCGCCGTGTTCGGCATCCCGCACCCGGACTGGGGCGAGGAGGTCAAGGCCGTGATCGAGCTGGCCGAGGGCTTTGCCGAATCCGAGGAGCTCAAGGCGCAGATCCTGGCAGATCTGTCCGAGCGGCTGGCCAAGTACAAGATGCCGAGGTCGATCGACGTGGTGGACGCGCTGCCGCGGCAGGCCAACGGCAAGCTCATGAAGCGCACGCTCAAGGAGCCGTACTGGGCGGAGGCGAAGTAG
>CAMNYG010000398.1 GCA_946570335.1 uncultured Dietzia sp.
AGGTCATCTCCGTGGCCCCCGACTACGGCGAATCGGTGAAGTTCGCCGCCGAGTGGCTGGCCCCGCACCCGGGCACGGACGCCGCCCTGGCGATGGCGATGGGCCACACGATCCTGCGCGAGTTCTACGTCGACAAGCAGGTCCCGTACTTCCAGTCCTACTCCGCCCAGTACACCGACCTGCCCTTCCTGGTGCAGCTCGAGCGGCGCGAGGACGGCTCGCTGGTGCCGGGCAAGTTCCTGGTTGCCAGCGAGGCGGGCGAGCATCGCACCGCCGAGGCCGCCACCGAGCACGCCGATTTCAAGCCGATGATGTTCGACGTCGCGACCGGCCAGGTCGTGGTCCCCAACGGCACCCTCGGCCACCGCTACTCGGCCGACGGCGAGGGCCGCTGGAACCTCGAGCTGGGCGACATCGATCCCGCGCTGTCCCTGCTGGGCCACCATGAGGATGTCGCCGAGGTGCTGATGCCGCGCTTCGACACCGCCGGCCAGGGCGGGCGCGGCGATGTCGCCCGCGGGGTGCCCGTGCGGGAGATCGACGGCCGCATCGTCACCACGGTCTTCGACCTGCTGCTGGCCGAGTACGGCGTGGGCCGCGAGGGCCTGCCCGGACAGTGGGCGAAGGGCCTCGATGACGCCGACGCGCTCTACACCCCGGCCTGGCAGGAGACGATCACCGGTGTGCCCGGACAGGCCGCGGCGCGCATCGCCCGCGAGTTCGCGCAGAACGCGATCGACTCGGGCGGCCGCTCGATGATCATCATGGGCGCCGGCACCAACCACTGGTTCCACTCCGACACCATCTACCGCTCCTTCCTCACCCTGACCAACCTCTGCGGCACCCAGGGCGTCAACGGCGGCGGCTGGGCCCACTACGTCGGCCAGGAGAAGGTCCGCCCGATCACCGGCTGGCTCCACCTCGCCAACGCCCTGGACTGGTCCCGGCCCCCGCGCCAGATGACCCAGACCACCTACTGGTACATGCACACCGACCAGTGGCGCTACGACCGCTTCGGCGCCGACACCCTCGCCGCCACCACCGGCGCGGGCTCCTTCGCCGACATGACCACGGCCGACGCCGTCGCCCTCTCCCAGCGCCTGGGCTGGCAGCCCTTCTTCCCGCAGTTCGACATCAGCTCCCTGGACGTCGCCGATCGGGCCGCCGAGGCCGGGCGGGAGACGGTGCCCTGGCTGGTGGACGCCCTGAAGGACGGGTCGGTCCGCTTCGCGGCGGAGGACATCGACGCCCCGGAGAACTTCCCGCGCATCTGGTCGATCTGGCGCGCGAACACGCTGGGCTCCTCCGCCAAGGGGGACCAGTACTTCTTCCGCCACCTGCTGGGCGTGGACTCCGCCGCCACCGAGGAGGAGACCCCCGAGCACCTGCGGCCGAGGGACGTGCGCTGGAGGGACGAGGCGCCCATCGGGAAGATCGACCTGATGCTCACCCTCGACTTCCGCATGACCAGCCACACCCTCCACTCCGACGTGGTGCTGCCGGCCGCGACCTGGTACGAGAAGCACGACCTGTCCACCACGGACATGCACCCCTTCGTCCACTCCTTCAACCCCGCCATCTCCAACCCCTGGGAGTCCCGCACCGACTGGGAGACCTGGGCCGGGATCGCGCGGCGCTTCAGCGAGCTGGCCCAGACGCACCTGGGCACCCGCAAGGACGTCGTCGCCTTCCCGCTCCAGCACGACACCCCCGGCGAGCTCGCCACCCCGCACGGCCGCGTGCGGGACTGGAAGAAGGGCGAGTGCGAGCCCGTGCCGGGCCTGACCATGCCCACCCTGGTCGAGGTCGAGCGCGACTACACGCAGGTCCACGCGAAGTTCACCTCGATCGGCCCGCTGCTCGACACGCTCGGGATGACCACCAAGGGCATCACCTACGACGTGAAGGACTACGTCGCCGAGCTCGGGCGCCTGAACGGCACCCACCGCACCGGCCCCGCCGCCGGCCGCCCCAAGCTCGAGACGGACCTGCAGGCCTGCGAGTTCATCCTGGGGCTCTCCGGCACCACCAACGGGCACATGGCCACAGAGGGCTTCAAGACCCTCGAGAAGCGCACCGGCACCCGCCTGCACGACCTCGCCGCCGAGAACGAGGGCAAGCGGATCCACTTCGCCGACACCAAGGCCGCGCCGGTCCCGGTGATCACCAGCCCGGAGTGGTCCGGCTCCGAATCCGGCGGGCGCCGCTACAGCCCCTTCACCATCAACGTCGAGCGCAAGAAGCCCTGGCACACCCTCACCGGGCGTCAGCACTTCTACCTCGATCACGACTGGATGCTCGAGATGGGGGAGGCGCTGCCGGTGTTCCGGCCGCCGCTGGACATGACCGCCCTGTTCGGCGAGAAGACCCCGGGCCACACCGACGGCACCTCGATCTCCGTGCGGTACCTGACCCCGCACAACAAATGGGCGATCCACTCGATGTACCAGGAGAACTTCTTCATGATGAACCTGTCCCGCGGCGGGCAGACCATCTGGATGAGCGTGGAGGATGCCGAATCCGTCGGCATCACCGACAACGACTGGATCGAGGCGGTCAACCGCAACGGCGTCGTCGCCGCCCGCGCCGTGGTCTCCCACCGGATGCCGAAAGGCACCGCCTTCAT
>CAMNYG010000399.1 GCA_946570335.1 uncultured Dietzia sp.
TCCACCCGGTCGAGCGCACCGACCGGCTGCGCCTCGAGACCGGCCTCTTCGGCCTCTGCGGGGATCGGGCAGGCCACCGCCTGGGTCGCGGCGTCATCGCCGCGCAGAGCCAGGGCCCAGACGACGCCCCCGAGCACCACCGCGGCGACCACGAAAATGACGTACGGGGTGCGGAGGAGGCCCATCCCCCGGGCGGGGGTCGGGCTCGGAGTGGTCTGGGTGCTGAGGTGGGCGACCATCAGTGGCCTTCCGGCAGGTGAGCGACGCAAGGGCCATGATCAGCCCTCCGGCAACACTGTAAACGTTCGGGCGAAGTGAGTGGCACCGGGACACGGACCGAATCGGCGGATGAAAATCCGTTGGGATTCCGTTACTATGCGTGCGCCGGTCGGACCACGACCGATGCGCGAACGCTCGACTCGGACCCCGCAGAAAAGAGACTCATGGCAACCGACTACGACGCACCCCGCCGGACAGAGGCGGACGAGCTCGCCGGCGATTCGCTGGAGGAGCTCAAGGCCCGACGTGCCGAGGGCGCCACCGGCGAAGTCGACGTGGATGAGACCGACACCGCCGAATCCTATGAGCTTCCGGGCGCCGATCTGTCCGGTGAGGAACTGACGGTGCGTGTGGTGCCGGAGCAGGACAACGAGTTCACCTGCGGCGAGTGCTTCCTGGTCCACCACCGCAGCCGCCTGGCGGAGGAGCGGGACGGCCTGCAGATCTGCGTGGACTGCGCCGGCTGATCACTGTCGAGCTCGCCGTCGGCACGGATCCGGCGCCCGCCCCTCCAGAGAGCGGGGTCGGGCGTCAGCAATAGTGATTGTCCGGCAGCGCGGCCGCGAGCCCCTCAGGATCACGCGTACTGATCAGCCAGTACGGCGTCGGGTCCATGGGGTCATCGAGCACGACGATCACCATCGTGGGGATATACCCGCGATGCACCACGAAGGCCTCCGGATCCAACTGGCGGCCCATGGCGGCCTGCTTGGCAGTCGCGGGAACCACGGCGGTTCTCGAGATGGCGTCGAACGGCAAGCGGGCCCGACCCGCGTAGAGCGTGCCGCCGCCCTGCCCGTCCGATTCGACCTCGATCTTCTCGCGGCTCACGGTGACGAACAGCCACGCGAACAACGCCGGGATCACCACGATGAGCAGCCACATCCACCACCGCGCCCCGAGCGCAGCAGCCGACACCACTGCGACGACGGTGATCACCGCAAGGGCGATCCACCACCACACGGGGACCCGGAGGGTCTCCGAGTGAACCGGACGAGGAGCACGATCGCTGGGCGGGCGGAGATCTTCTTCGGTCACGGGAACCAGACTATCTACTATTCGGGTCGGACCCGGTAGGAGGGCATCGCGCCATGAACGACACCGATCACTCGAACGAGCAACATCCCGTACTGCGAATCCAGCGGCTGGACGCGGATCTCCCGCTCCCGGTACGCGCACATCCGACCGACGCGGGAGTGGACCTGCACGCCGCGCATGACTGCGAACTGGCCCCCGGGCACAGGGACCTCGTGGGAACCGGGGTGGCGATCGCACTGCCGGCCGGGTACGTGGGCCTCGTTCACCCGCGCTCCGGACTGGCCGCCCGCGCGGGCCTGTCGATTGTCAACGCGCCCGGCACCGTCGACGCCGGGTACCGGGGCGAGATCAAAGTGAACCTCATCAATCTGGACCCCACGGAACCGGTGCGTCTCAACCGGGGCGACCGGATCGCCCAGCTGATCATCCAGCAAGTCGAATTGATGGACGTCGTGGAGGTCGACACCCTCGATATGACCGACCGCGGAGACGGCGGCCACGGATCCACCGGCGGCCACGCGCGACTGATCTGACCTGTGGCACGGACGTTGGGTAGCGTCGACCGAGATGCTCCTGTTCGGGGCCGAGCTGCACGGGGAGAGGATTTCCACCATGTTCGGACGTAAGAAGCCGGTGACCGGCGGCCGCGGTGCCGCCGCAGCGGACGCGACCGCCCCCTCTGCTCCGCCTACCGAAGGACCCCACGATCGTTCGGCGATCGGCGACGTCCGCGAGTACTACACAGAACTCGGCTACGGACACATCGACCTGGGGGCACTGGTCATCGGTGTCCCGAAAGGGCGAGACCTCAACGTCGCACTGGACCCCAACGGTCAGCCGGAGTTCCACGTCGTCACGCAGGTCTCGCGGGTCATCCCGCGCGCGTTCGCGGCCCCCAAGTCCGGCGGACAGTGGCGCGCGATGGTCACCGATATGCGTGAGCAACTCGAGAAGCAGGGCGCAGACGTCTCCGTGGTCGACGGCCCGTGGGGTCGTGAGTTGGTGGCCGAGATGCCCGGCGCGGTCTTCCGTGCAGTGGGTATGGACGGCAACCGCTGGACCGCCGAGGTGCGCATCATGGCGACCCCCGAGCTCGCGGAACAGGCGGCTGAAGAGGGCCGGGAGGTCTTCCGGCATCTGATGATCAACAGAGGCGACGGCCCGATGCCGGCCAAGGAGCAGCTCGCGCTGACCATCCCGGACGAGATCCAGGCGGCTCTGAACCAGACGCGTACGCAACTCGCCGCCCAGCAGCAGGCGCAGGCTGCCCAACAGCAGGCCCAGGCATTACAGCAGCAGATGGCGGCCG
>CAMNYG010000400.1 GCA_946570335.1 uncultured Dietzia sp.
TGGGCACCTGGCTGACCGGGTATGTCGACCGGCTCGGGCTGTGGGACACCCCCGTCGACGAGACGCGCCTGGCCGTAGACGCTCAGGTCACGGAGCTGTGTGAGGCGTTGGCCGGCCGCGACGACGTGGTGCTGGTGACCAACGAGGCCGGTTCCGGCGTGGTGCCCGCCCACCGCGCCGGCGGCGCCTTCCGCGACCTACTCGGCGCGCTCAACCAGACCGTGGCCGCGCAGTGCCACGAGGTGCATCTGGTCGTGTGCGGGCGCGTGCTGGTGTTGTGACCCCCCCGGGTTGCGGGCCTCGGAATCGGCGTCAGTTGCCCTGAGACTGCGAGCGCTTCTCGTTGCCGGGAAACCACATGAGAAGAACCGCGGCACCCGTGACAACAGTGTGAAGCAACGGGACCGTTCCCTGACTGGCACCGACCCACAGACTCAGCAGCGTGGCGATCCCCACCACTGTGAGGATGACCCGCGCCGCCCGGCCACCACGGCGCATTCTGACGGCCAGCGCGATCACGACAGCGTTCAGAATCACGACGATGATCCCGGCGATCGCGAGAACGGCGGTGGGCTCATCCTCGAGCGTGTAAATCCCCGAAAACTCTGCGAGACCGCCACCCACAGCAAGGAGGAGCCCTCCGATAATGGCCAGCAGGGCCGATGCGATCCAGACGATCATCGATACGAACGTGGCGGTGTCTGAATAACGGGTGGGTGTTTGCGACATGCTTCGAAACCCTCCTGGTTTCTATCGAGAAGTGTGGTGACATGCTGGGCCGAACTGGACGTCTCGGCCCTTGCCCAACTAGTTGGAGTGCGTGGCGCGGAGCTCGTCGACGGCTTTGTCCGACGTCTCCGTGATGATGTCGAGGATGCGGGCGTACCAGGGCGAATCGTCACTCACCACTGAAACGTGGTCCTCACCTTCGGCCAGCGTCAGCCCACCGATCCCGCCGGACTCCTTCACCGCGGTGATGTAGCGCTCTGAGTTCGCGGGCGCAACCATCGTGTCCGCGGTGCCGTGAATTGCCACAACCGGTACGTTCGGGTCGATATTCTGGATCGGATCGACGGATCTGTACCGGTCAGGGACCTGCTCTGGTGTGCCGCCCAGCACAGTGACGATGCGACTGTCGCCGTGTGTAGCGGCGTATCGCATGTCCAGTGGACCGGCCAATGAGACCACGCGCGTAGGGCGGAATCGAGGGCTGTTCCCCACCTCATCGTCGTTCAACGCGTGTCGAGTTCCGGCCCACATAGCCAGCTGCGCACCCGCGCTGTGTCCGACCACGAGCTCGTCGTCGATCGTGAACTCAGGGTGCTGTTCATTGAGCTCGACCACATGGTCCAGAGCATCGGCAACATCGTGGAATGTCGTCGGCCAACCACCACCAGACCCGACGCGGCGGTACTCGACGTTGTAGACAGCCATTCCTCGGTCGACGAGATCACGGGCGTACGAGCTCATCACCTCGGCTCCGAGTTGAGACTCCCACGAGCCACCGTGGATGAGCACCACCATCGGCACCGAGCCCGCGGCGTGCTGCCCAGCCGGAAGGTAGAGATCGCCCCAGTTCTGGGCGGGGTCGCCCTGCCCTCTGGTGGGGTACGAAACGCGCTTGACCAACGGTTCAGCGCGTTCGACCAGCGCCTCGTCTGCCCTCTCCGCCGCGGCGGTGGACGGACCGGGCGACGAGGGCGGCTGAGCCGGCCCATCATCCGAGGTGCAACCGCCGGTCACCAGTGCAGCTACTGCCGACAGCACCACCATTCCAGCAATGCGACGTTTGATATTCGATTCCACGCGAATCACCGTAGCGGATCAGCTCACTGAACACCTGCATCGGTTGTGAGTGCGTGTTGCGGATCAAAGGTTCAACCCGAAACACATCAAGGTCGTGAACAACGCGTTACCGCATCCGCGAACCGAGACGGGCGATATATCTACTCGATCTGATGGTGCCCCAACAACTTATTCTTGCTGCCCCGTCCGGAGCCTCGGCGGAATCAGGCCCCACCTGCAGGAAGAGCTGACACGAAAGCTACGCCGCGATTTCCCTATGCGGCTTCCAGATACTCGATCAATTTCAGCGTGTGATAGCTTCCGTTTGTGTTTTTAGGTTCCGTAAGTGAGCATTTGATCAAAATGGTGCAACTCTTCAACGGCTCACCGATCAGCGCCCACTTCGAGTCACGGTGGTGTTGACAGTGCGCGCGAAACATCGCTACCGCGCTCACCCGGGCCGACTGCTGATCACTGCACTGATCGGCGCCATCGTGACATCCGGCGCCGCCACGGTCGGCTGGGTTCTGTTCCCGAGACCGACCACCGCGTCGACGTTCGCCAGCCCTCCGAATCCAGCAATTGGCACCACCTTGCCCGGCCCGCCAGCAGAAGCCGTCCCTCGACCCGACTGCAGAGCTGTCCAGTGCGTGGCGCTGACCTTCGACGACGGGCCGGACAGGGTGACCACCTCACGCCTACTCGACCTGCTGGAGGAACGCCGCACGCCGGCGACGTTCTCCGTTCTCGGCCACAGGATCGCGGGAAATGAGGACCTACCCCCGCTGATTCACGGGCCGGTGTGACTGCTGCTGTCGGGTGACGGCGGGCTTGT
>CAMNYG010000401.1 GCA_946570335.1 uncultured Dietzia sp.
AACTGCAGTGGAGCGCCCGAGGGGTCGTCTACGAAACTGCAGTGGAGCGCCCGAGGGGCGGTCAGCGCAGTCGCAGTGGGACGCCCTCGCGGACGTGCTCGCGGACGTCGCGCGAGGTCATCAGGTAGCCCATGACCACCAGCGCGAGCAGCGAGAACACGGTGCCGACCACCGAGATGAAGGTGAGACTGTCCAGCACCATGCGGGTCGCCGAACTCAGGGCCAGCAGCGTCACCCCGGCACCGATCACCACCAGCGACGCCCGCTTCGCACGCCACAGCAGCACCGCGCCCACGATGAGCAGCAGCCCCAGTACGAGCGAGGACACGGCGGACACCATCATCGCGCCCATGCCGGAGGTGTCACTGCCCCCGGCGGCGGTGGCGGTCACGCCCAGCACGGTGGCGAACCCGATGGACACGCCGATCATCCCGAAGGCTGCCGAGAGCCCGGCCAGCGCCATCGCGGCGGGTCGGGGCGAGTGGCCCGGGCCGTGATCAGCGTCGTGGAGGCCGGAGTCCGGGCGTGCGCGGTCCGGGTGGACGTCGTCGTCGAATCCCTCGTGGTCCCCGGCCCCGGTCACGCCAGCCCCCGGGCGCGGTCGGAGGTGTCCTGTTCGGACAGTTCCATGGTGCGCGCGAGCATCGGGCCCACCACGTCGTCCTCGGTGAGGAATCCGTCGTGGCCGGCGGGGCTGTCGATCACCACCAGCGGGTCAGCGCCCGGAAGCAGCGCCGCGAGTTCCTCCTGCTGCCGCAGCGGATAGAGCCGGTCGGTGGTGACGCCGCCGATCACACACGGCACCGGACACGAGCGCAGTGCTTCCTCGACGCCGCCACGGTCCAGGCCCACGTCATGACGGTTGAGTGCGTCGGTCAGCAGCACGTACGTGCAGGCGTCGAAACGGGAGACCAGCTTTCCCGCCTGGTGATCGAGGTAGGACTGCACGGCGAAGCGGCCGGACATCGACAGATCCTCGGCGCGCGGATCCTCGCCGGGCTGCGGCCGGTTGGCGAAGCGCTCGTCCAGTTCCACCTCGCCGCGGTACGACAGGTGGGCGATCCGCCGGGCGATGCCCAGGCCGGTCACAGGCGTGCGGCCGGTGCCGTGATAGCCGCCCTGCTGCCAGTGGGGGTCGGAGGTGACGGCCATGATCTGCGCGGTCTGGATGCCGATCTGGTCGGCCGACGCGCGCGCACCGACGGCCAGGACGCAGGCGGCGCGGACCCGGTCGGGATGGGTGATCATCCACTCGAGCGTACGGGCACCGCCCATGGACCCGCCGATCACCGCAGCCCAACGCTCGATGCCGAGCAGGTCGGCGAGCATCCGCTCGGAGGTGACCATGTCGCGCACGGAGACGGCGGGGAAGCGGGCGCCCCAGTAGTGGCCGTCGGGGTGCAGCGAGCTCGGCCCGGTCGACCCGCGGCACCCGCCCAGGACGTTGACGGACACCACGCAGTAGCGGTCGGTGTCCAGCGGCAGCCCGGGCCCGACCAGCCCGTTCCACCAGCCCGGGGTGGGGTGCAGCGAGTCGACCGGCCCCACGACGTGCGAGTCACCGGTCAACGCGTGCTCGACGAGCACCACGTTGGACCGGTCCTCGTTGATCCGCCCCCACCGCTGCACCGCGAGCGTCACCGCCGGGAGGACGACACCGGTGACCAGCGTGATGTCGCCGATGGCGACGTGGCCGAGGGTGCCGTCACCCGGAGGTAGCAGCGCGAGCGGATCGGAGGCGGAGACCATGGGCGTGTGAGATCAGGAGATCGCGGCGAACCCGAGCTCGAGGTCGGCGATGATGTCCTCGACGGCCTCGATGCCCACCGACAGGCGGATGCTCGAGGCGGACACGCCGGCCCGCGCGTTGGACTCCGGGGTGCCCTGCGAGTGGGTGGTGGTGGCCGGGTGGCTCACGAGCGACCGCACGTCACCGATGTTGACGAGGCAGGAGTGCAGCTTGAGCGCGTCGATGAACGACCAGGCCCGCTTCTTGAGGTCCTCGTCGGATGCGCCCTCGGGGGCGGTCAGCTCGAATGTGACGATCGCGCCGGCGCCCTTGGGGGAGATCTTCTTCTGGATGGCGTTCCAGGGCGAGGACGCCAGGCCGGCGTAGGAGACCGACGCGACGTCGCTGCGGGCCTCGAGCCACTCGGCGATCGTCTGCGCGTTGGACACGTGCCGCTCGACGCGCAGGCTCAGGGTGTCGATGCCCTGCGCGATGGCCCAGGCGTTGAACGGGCTCGGCGCGGCGCCGGTGTCACGCAGCAGTGTGACGCGGGCCTTGAGCGCCAGGGCCGGCGCGCCGAGGTCGGCGTAGACGGCGCCGTGGTAGGCGGGGTCCGGGGTGGTGAAGGACGGGTAGAGGTCCTCGCCGTCGCGCTGCGCGCGCCAGTCGAAGGAGCCGCCGTCGACCAGGACGCCGGCCAGCGAGGAGCCGTGGCCGCCGAGGTACTTGGTGGCGGAGATGACGACGACGTCGGCGCCCAGCTCCAGGGGACGGACCAGGTACGGGGTGGCCGTCGTGTTGTCCACGATGAGCGGCGCCTGGTTGCGGTGAGCGATCTCGGCGATGGCCGGGATGTCGAGCACGTCGTTGAGCGGGTTGGAGATCGTCTCG
>CAMNYG010000402.1 GCA_946570335.1 uncultured Dietzia sp.
GTTGGCCACGGCGGCACGGTCACGGATCGTGCACGTCGGGTGTGACCCGGCCAGCCTCGCCCCCGATGTGGGGGTTCTGGTGGCAGCCGGATGGGTCCTGCGTGATCTCCGTGGCGTCGCGGCGTTCCCGGGAACCCATCATGTGGAGGGGGTCGCGGTGCTGGACGCGCCCGGCCGGAACTGACCAACTGACGTGATCAGGGCCTCAGACCGCCGCCCGCGGGGGAGGTCTTGCGTGGACAGACCGTAGACTGGCCGTTTGACCCGGCGGGGTGAAGGTCACGGAAGGGGCGATCGACGGCAATGAGCGTGCTCGATGAGGTGGATGGCCCGGCCGATCTCCGGGGCCTGGGCCCGGATCAGCTGAGTCGTCTGTGCGGTGAGATCCGGGAGTTCCTCATCCGCAAGGTCTCGGCGACCGGCGGACATCTCGGACCCAATCTCGGCGTCGTCGAACTCACCGTGGCCCTGCACCGGGTGTTCGATTCCCCGCGTGACCCGATCGTGTTCGACACCGGGCACCAGTCGTATGTCCACAAGATGCTCACCGGTCGCCGCGAGCGGTTCGACCGACTGCGCACGCGTGGCGGGTTGTCGGGTTATCCGTGCCGTGCGGAGAGTCCGCACGACATAGTGGAGTCTTCGCACGCCACCGCGTCCCTGTCGTACGCCGACGGTCTGGCCAAGGCTTTCGCGCACCGCGGCGAATCGGACCGCATCGTTGTGACCGTGATCGGCGACGGTGCGATGACCGGAGGCATGGCCTGGGAGGCCCTCAACAACATCGCCGCCGCGAAGGACCGGCCGATGGTCATCGTGGTCAACGACAACGGCCGCTCCTACTCTCCGACCATCGGCGGGATCGCCGACCGGCTGGGGGCGCTGCGCCTGCAGCCCGCCTACGAGAAGGCGATGGATCGCACAAAGAGCGCCCTGACCTCGCGTAAGGGCCCTGTCAGCCGCGCGGTGTACTCGGTCCTGCACGGCATCAAGACCGGGCTCAAGGACGCGGTCTCGCCCCAGGAGCTGTTCGCGGACCTGGGACTCAAGTACATCGGCCCGGTCGACGGACACAATCTCGCCGCCACCGAGGCCGCGCTGAAGCTGGCCAAGGACTTCGGCGGACCGGTCATCGTCCACGTCGTCACCCGCAAGGGCATGGGGTACGTCCACGCCGAGAACAACGAGGCTGACCAGATGCACGCCACCGGGGTCATCGACCCGGACACCGGCAAGCCGCTGTCCGCCACGTCGTCGGTGGATTGGACCTCCGTCTTCTCCGAGGAACTGTGCTCGATCGGTGAGGAACGAGACGACGTCGTGGCCATCACCGCCGCGATGGCGGGGCCCACCGGGCTCACCGCGTTCGGTGAACGTTTCCCCGACCGGATGTACGACGTCGGTATCGCGGAGCAACATGCGGTGGCCTCGGCGGCCGGCCTCGCCCTCGGTGGTCTGCACCCGGTCGTGGCGATCTATTCGACGTTCCTCAACCGTGCGTTCGACCAGTTGCTCATGGACGTCGCCCTTCTCGGCCAACCGGTCACCCTCGTACTGGACCGTTCGGGAGTGACCGGGCCGGACGGAGCCAGCCACAACGGGATGTGGGACCTGTCCCTGACCGGCATCGTCCCGGGCATCCGTGTCGCCGCACCCCGCGACGAGGCGACACTGCGCCTGGAGTTGCGGGAGGCTGTTGCCGTGACCGACGGTCCGACTGTCGTGAGGTTCCCCAAGGGCACTGTCGGCGAACCCGTTCCCGCACTGTCCACGTCGGAGGACGGAGTGGACCGGGTCTACGGTGGCGGCTCGGGGGACGTGCTGATCGTGGCTGTGGGCTCGATGGTCGGTACGACGATCGAGGCTGCGCGCGCGCTAGAGGCGGACGGATTTTCCGTCGACGTGGTGGACCCACGGTGGGTCTACCCGGTGCCGGACTCGGTGGTCGAGGCCGCCCGGACACGTCGACTGGTGGTCACGGTGGAGGACAACGGTCTCCACGGTGGAGTCGGCTCGGCGGTGTTCGCGCGACTGGACGACGCGGGAATCGCGGGTGAGCGGATCTCGCTCGGTCTGCCCCAGGAGTTTCTCGACCATGCCTCTCGGGGTGAGATCCTCGCGGATGCGGGACTCACCTGCGACGGGATCGTCTCCTCGATCAGGGCCCGACTGGCCGACTGACGCCGCGCAGCGGGGGCTCGGATCGCGTCAGCCCGCGCGGAACTCACGGACGGCCGCGAGCAGGGGCGCGGCGGTGAGCTCGATCTGCCAGTCCCTGGCTTCCTCGCCGCGGAGCACCGTGTCCAGCAACTCGGCGTCGTCCGAGGGGAGTGCCGTGGAGGCGCGCCACACCCACAGACGGAGCGAGGCGGGCTTGAGCAGCAACCCCGCCTCCACTCCCAGCTCGTCGGCGAGGTCCGCGATACGGGTGCGGGCCAGCTCGAGCAGCGCTGCCGCCCCGGGTTCGGACCGCTTCCACGAGGTGTGCGGCGGATGCTCGCCGCGCGGTGCCTGGCGGGAGGGTAGATCGTCGCGACCGAGACCGTCGGCCCATTCGAGGGCTGCGAGCCAGTCGACGGCCATGCGTCGGCGATGAGGCCCGTCGAATCCGTCGATC
>CAMNYG010000403.1 GCA_946570335.1 uncultured Dietzia sp.
TTCTCGCCCAGTCCGCGGACGTGTGTGAAGATGCTGTGCCAGAAGTCATCGGGATCGATGGGTGCGGTCGTGTCGCGGAGCATCACCGCACCGGCGCCACCGGTGATGGCGTCCGTGTGGCGGACCACCCGGCCCAGCTTGGCGATGTCGATCCCCGCCGCTTCGGCCAGGCGCGAGGCCTCGGCGGTGGCGGCGAACGAGATGAAGTGCAGCAGGTTCCGCGCCAGCTTCATGCGGGTGCCCGCGCCCACCTCCCCGGCGTGCACGGGCATCGCCGCCCAGAGCCGGAAGGCCGGCTTGCAGGCCTCGTAGACCTCGCGGGGGCCGCCCACCATCACGGCGAGCTCGCCCTTCTCTGCGCCGGGGGCACCACCCGACACCGGCGCGTCGACCAGGTGCACGCCGGCGGCAGCACACACCTCGGCCAGCTCTACGGCCGTCGAGTCGGAGATGGTGGAGTGGATCGCGATCACGGTGCCCGCGGCGGCGGTGCGCAGGATCCCCTCGGGGCCGTCGACCACGTCGCGGACCTGGGTGTCGTCCAGCACCGTCACCGACACCAGTCGCGCGGTCCGCGCCACGTCCGCCGCGGTGGCGGCGGCCGTCGCCCCCTCGGCCACGAACGGCTCGGTGGCCTCGGCCCGGACGTCACACACCACGAGTCCTCCGGGCCAGGCGAGAAGGCGTCTGGCGATGGGGGCACCCATGTTGCCCAGGCCGATGAAGCCGACCGGTGCGGGGGAGCCGTCCGGGGAGCCGGGGCCGATCAGGTCGTCGGCCGGGTTGGTTGGCGTCTCGTCGGCGGGGCTCAGGGGCGGATGGTCGTTCATGACCTGATGACCTGTCCGCCGTCGACGTTGAAGATCTGGCCGGTGATCCAGCTCGCCTCGTCCGAGAGCAGGAACAGGAGCATGCCGACGAGATCCTCGGGCTGGCCGATCCGCTTGAGCGGCAGCTTGTCCACCATCTCGTTCACGATGCTCTGCGGGGTGGACGTGCGGTTGGCCTCGGTGTCGATAGGGCCGGGGGCGATCGCGTTGATCCGGATGTTCGAGCCGCCGAGTTCGGTGGCCAGTTGCTGGGTGAGGCCGTTGACGCCCACCTTGGCCAAGCCGTAGAAGCCTGAGTAGAGCCACGCCGCGGTGGAGGACTGGTTGACGATCGCGCCGCCGCCGGCGGCCGCCATCTTCTCCCAGCAGGCCCGCACCATGAGCAACTGACCGTTCAGGTTCACCGACATGAACTTCTCGTAGTAGTCCCACGGCACGGTGATGAGGAAGTCCAGCTTCATCCCACCGAAGATCGCGGCGTTGTTGACCAGCATGTCCAGCCGTCCGAAGCGCTCCACGGCGGCCTCGGCGCAGGCGCCTGCCGAGGACTCGTCGGAGACGTCGGTGTGCTGGAAGAAGGCGTGCCCGCCGGACTCGATGATCTCGGTGGCCACGCGCTCGCCCTGTTCCTCGGACACGTCGGCCACCACCACCTTGGCGCCCTCGGCCGCGAGCGCCTTGGCGTACTCTTCACCGATACCGCCGGCCGCGCCGGTCACGATCGCTGTCTTGCCGTCGAAACGTCCCATGTCTGTCTATCTCCTGGAAGTGGTTGCGGTGTTGCGGGTTCTGGGGTCGCCGACTCAGGCCGGGGTGGCGACGGACTTGATCTCGAGATACTCCTCGAAGCCCGCACGGCCCATCTCGCGGCCGATGCCGGACTGCTTGTAGCCGCCGAAGGGCACGTCGGCGCCGTACCACTGACCGCCGTTGACGCCGAGCGTGCCGGTGCGGATCCCGGACACGACCTTCTCGACCCGCTCCGGGTCGGTGCCCCACACCGCGCCGGACAGGCCGTAGGGGGAGTCGTTGGCGATGCGGATCGCGTCCTCGTCGCCGTCGTGCGGGATGATCACCAGCACGGGACCGAAGATCTCCTCCTGCGCCACCCGCGCGGAGTTGTCGAGCCCGGAGATCAGAGTCGGCTCCACCCAGAAGCCGCGGTCGAAGCCCTCGCCGGTCGGGCGGCCGCCACCGATCTCGATCGTGCCGCCCTCCCGGGCCGCCAGCGCGATGTAACCCTCGATCCGCTCGCGCTGCGCGGCCGAGATCACCGGGCCGCAGAACGCGCCGGGATCGTTGGGGTCGGTGGGGGCGAACGACGCCATGGCGCCCTTGGCGGACTCGACGGCCTCGGCGTACTTCTCGCGCGGCACCAACAGGCGGGTGGTGAGCGCGCAGCCCTGCCCGGCGTGGGTACAGGTGTTGAGCGCGGTCATGAAGCAGGCGGTGCCGAGGTCGGCGTCGTCGAGCACGACCGAGGCGGACTTGCCGCCCAGCTCGAGGAAGACCTTCTTGAGCGAGTCCGCGGCCGACGCCATGATCTTCTTGCCGGTGGCGGTGGAGCCCGTGAAGGAGATCAGGTCCACGCGGGGGTCGGTGGTGAGCTGGGCGCCCACGCCGTGGTCCGAGGAGGAGACCACGTTGAGGACCCCGGCGGGGATGTCGGTCTCCTCGGCGGCGATGCGGGCCACGGCGGCGGCGATGAGCGGGGTGTCGGGCGCGGGCTTGAGAACCACGGTGCAGCCGGCGGCCAGCGCGGGCCCGATCTTGGCCAGGT
>CAMNYG010000404.1 GCA_946570335.1 uncultured Dietzia sp.
CCAACATCAATCCTCCTCATCACGGCAGCACAAGCACGCGCCCCCAACTGGGACACGTACTCACGACCACACGCCTCGCACTCGTACATGTCAGTGGTCCGGGCCGTCAGTGCGGGGTGCCGCGCCGAGGCCGATCTTCCGCAGCGCCGCCTCAATGCCAGGGATCGCCATGATCCGAGCAATCACCGGAGGCAGAGCCACCAGGACAGCGGGGATGACGATGCCGACCTCACCCAGGGCGGCGGCGAGTTCATCCATCGCCCCAGGGACGAAGATCAGGATGCCGAGGACGGCACCCCCAGCGCCGAGGATCGACTGGATGAGAGTGCGGGCAGTGGCCCGCCACGGGTGCTCCGTCTGCGACGCGGCGACATTCTGAGGTACATGCTTCATGGGTGGTCCCTTCTAAAGAATGACGAACAGGAGGATCAGGCAGGTGGCGACGAACGCCCAACACGCGCCGAGGAGGACCCCAGCCGCCGCCCACAGGACGTCGGTCACGAGACGGGCCGGTGGAATGCCTCATCCCAGACCTCACGGCCCCCGAGTCGATCGACAGTGAGGCCCTGCTCGCGCTGGAACGCTTCGATGAGATCGCCCAGCTCCGTGCCGTAGAGGCCGTCGTTGCCGTGCTTCGTGAGGTAGGTCTTGCCCTTGCCGACGCTCCATCCGCGACGATCGAGCTGGCGGACAAACTCCTTGATCCACTCACGATCCGTCCGCCCGTTCGCGGCGCGGTCGTAGAAACCGGAGTGGCTGCGGTCAGGTCCGGACTTGGGGCCGATGTAGTGACCCTTCGGCCACGGGAATGCGTGTCCTGGACCCGGCACCTTCCCGGACGGCTTCGGCGCGGGCTTCGGGCTGGGCTTCGGCGCGGGCGTGGACTTGCCCAGCTTCGGCTTGCCCGCCTTCTCCCACGCGCTCATGGTGTCGTCGCCGACGAGCCCGTCGTCCTTCACCCCGAGCTGCCGTTGCAGGGCCTTCGTGTCCCGCTCAGTGCCCGGACCGAAGTAGCCATCGACGGACTTCCCGGTGTAGCCGAGCGCGTCGCCCTGCCAGTCAGCAACTCGCGTGTGGCCGTCCTTCGGGTCCTTGTCATACAGGCCGAGCGGCGCGGTCTTGTTCACCGTCTTGTAGGTCGAGCCGCCGCCACCACCTCCGGGGGTGGCCGCGCCGGAGCCACCCGACAAGCGACCGTTCCGTATGTCGGACATGATGTAGGGGCCGGGGCACCGCGTGGATGCGCCACTCATCTGCTGGTGACCCCACACACCAGAGCCCGCACCCTTCTTCCGCAGGTACGCCCGCAGAGCCTTGAACGAGTCACGCGCCGCCTGAGTCAGCGGCTCGTTATCGCCCACGATGAACAGCACACCGACCGTCGTGGAGTTATGGCCGGTCGCGTGCGCGCCGGCACGGTTCCCGCGCAAGGAGTAGATGCGTCCGGACTGTCCGATGCCGTAGTTGTAGCCGATGTCAGCCCACCCACGACCACTGACGTGGTAGTTGCGCCAGCCGCGCAACCGGGACGCTTCCTGGGCCTCCGACAGCACGCCGATGTCCTTGCCGGCTGCCGGGTAGTGGGCGACGATGCCGCGAATGCGCGACCAGTTGAATCCGGTGCCGCGTGCAGGGGTGCTGGTCCAGCGGGACCGGGAAAGGATCGTAGCCATGAGTCAGTCCTCCTCGTCCTCGGGCGTCGCCGGCTCGGTGTCGTCGTCCCCGTACTCGGAGTCGTTGTAGATGTGCTGCGGGTAGTCCCCGTCCGGGTGCTCCCCATCCACATCCGTCTCCGTGTCGTCCGGGATCTCGATGTACTCGTCACCGTCCGTGACGGCATCGCTCGTGAAGTCAGGCATGGTTTTCCTCCTGTGAATGGCGAGAGCCACCCGGTCTGGGTGGCTCAGAGGTTGACGCTTGGGGGCGGTTCTGGGGGTTCGCTCCCGAGTGCGCGGATGCGATCGATAAGGGTCGCGATATACCGTTTGAGAGACCACTCCTGCACCTGAAGGTGACGGATCTGCTCGCCCTGCTCCTGCACCGTCCGGTCGAGCTTGTCGAGGCGAGCGTCCTGCCGCTCCACCTCCGCCGCGAGATTCTGGATGAGCCGGTCGGACTCGTTGATCTCGTTCGTTTCCTTCGCGGTCTGCCGTGTCATCGCCACCCCGACGAGCGTCCCGATGAGAGTGATGACCGCGACAGCGATAGTCGGTGGCAGCCACTCAGGCATTGGGGCTCCTATCTCCGGTGGTCACCTCAGTCGGGTCTACGAGACGGGACACGATCAGAACCGACGCGGCCTGGAACGCATAGGAGACTCCTGTGATCCAGTCGCGGGAGTCGCCGTCGCGCAGCCACACGGTGACTGCCCATTCTGCGGTGTAGGAGAACGCCCACAGGGAGCACAAGATCAGCATGGGGGTGAGGGCGATAGCCCAGTGTCGCCATCGGACGGAGGCGAACGCGATGATGCCGGCGATGATCCACGCCCACCCCCACACTCCGAGGGGGGCGACGCTGCCGAGGGTTGTGAGGCCGGGTGGGACGGGTGGGGAGTTGACGTAGGCGAGTCCGCGGAGGATGCAGAATGCGCCGGCGATGATGAGGAA
>CAMNYG010000405.1 GCA_946570335.1 uncultured Dietzia sp.
TCTCGTGCTCCTCGCCGTCGACGACGAGGGTGACGGTGATGCGGTCGGCGCCGTCGCCCGCGGACTCCTGGCGCACGTCGCGGAAGCTGTAGCGGCCCCAGCGACGCGAGTCGTCCTTCGCCGGCAGGTACTCGTCGGAGAACACGTCCCACAGCGCCTCGGCGCTGACCTCGCCGCCGTCGGAGTCGGTCCTCTGCTGGACGATGCCGGAGAACTCGATCTGCAGGCGGCGCGGGAGGTCCAGCCCGTGCTCGGTGCGCAGCAGGTAGGCCATGCCGCCCTTGCCGGACTGCGAGTTCACGCGGATCACGGCCTCGTAGGAGCGGCCGAGGTCCTTGGGGTCCACGGGCAGGTAGGGCACGCGCCAGACCATGTCGTCGACGGCCTTGCCGGCCTTCTCGGCGTCGGCCTCCATGCGCTCGAGGCCCTTCTTGATGGCGTCCTGGTGGGAGCCGGAGAAGGCGGTGAACACGAGGTCGCCGCCGTAGGGGCTGCGCTCGGGGACGGGCATCTGGTTGCAGTGCTCGACGGTGCGGCGCACCTCGTCGAGGTCGGAGAAGTCGATCTGCGGGTCGATGCCCTGGCTGAAGAGATTCAGCCCCAGGGTCACGAGGTCGACGTTGCCGGTGCGCTCGCCGTTGCCGAACAGGCAGCCCTCGATGCGGTCGGCGCCGGCCAGGTAGCCGAGCTCGGCGGCGGCCACGCCGGTGCCGCGGTCGTTGTGGGGGTGCAGGGACAGGACGATCGAGTCGCGGCGATCGAGGTGGCGGTGCATCCACTCGATCGAATCGGCATAGACGTTCGGGGTCGCCATCTCGACGGTCGCCGGCAGGTTGATGATCATCTTGTTCTGCGGCGTGGGCTTGATGACGTCGATGACGGAGTTGCACACGCGCAGGGCGTACTCGAGCTCGGTGCCGGTGTAGGACTCCGGGGAGTACTGGTAGGTGACGGCCGTGTCCGGGATCGTCTCCTCGTACTTCTTGCACAGCAGCGCGCCCTGCACGGCGATGTCGAGCACGGCGTCCTCGTCGGCGCGGAAGACGACGTCGCGCTGGACGACCGAGGTGGAGTTGTACAGGTGCACCACCGCGCGCTTCGCGCCGGAGATCGCCTGGTAGGTGCGCTCGATGAGGTGCTCGCGGGACTGGGTGAGGACCTGGATCGACACGTCCTCGGGGATGCGGTCCTCCTCGATGAGGGTGCGCACGAAGTCGTAGTCCGTCTTGGAGGCCGACGGGAAGCCGACCTCGATCTCCTTGTAGCCCATCTTCACCAGGAGCTCGAACATGCGCAGCTTGCGCTCGGAGTTCATGGGATCGATGAGGGCCTGGTTGCCGTCGCGCAGGTCGACCGCGCACCAGCGGGGGGCGCGGGTGATGCGGCGGGTGGGCCAGGTGCGGTCGGGGAGCTCGACCTGGATCTGCTCGTGGAAGGGCAGGTACTTGTGGGTCGGCATGCCCGAGGGCTGCTGGGGCGCGTCGCCCGTGGTGCCGACGACGGGGGTCGCGGGGTCGGCCTCGGCGGCGACGGTCGCGATGTTTGCGGTGCTCGTGGAGTCAGTCATCTTCAGGTCCTTCTCGCTGGGTTTGCCGGTCGCCGGACAGCACGTCAGCCGCGACAGGTTCCCGGCGGTTCAGGACCCGTCGCGGCGTCTAAGCAGGAGCAGCGATCCACGCACGATGGCCACGTTAGCACCGTCACGCAGGCCGCTCGGGGCGGCTCACGATGCGAACATTCGGGACGTCGACACCACTTGGCCGACGACCGCCCTGATCCCCAGCCCCGACGCATGCTGCGTTCAAGCCCGCGACTGCCATGCGGGCCCTAACTTCAGATCTCGCGGTGCCGCGCGTTGGGATCCTTGGGACCCTCGGTCTCCGGAGAACGCTCGGGCACCCACGGATCCTCGTCCTCGTCCACCGGCACGTCGCCGTTCACCAGTCGGGACTCGAGGGACTTCGAGTAGAGCGCGATCGGTTCGGAGGCGACCTCGATCGTGCCGTCGATGTCCTGCCACTCACCGCCGTCCACGGAGAACTGGCCGGCGAAGGTCGTGGTCAGAGTGACGTCGTACCAGCCCTCCCCCGAGTACTTCGCCGACACCTCCTCCGACGGGTACGGCTTGCCCGGCTTGCTCGTGGTGATCGTGTTCCCGTCTCCGAGGTCCCAGTGATACGAGGTCGGGATCGCCCGCACCGCCACCGGCGTGCCGAGAACTTCAGTCTGCAGCGTCTGCACTTCGTGCTCCGCATGGAGCACGTTAACCATCCCGGTTGGCAACCAGCCGCGATCCGGCCCAGCGCTAGCGACCGATGGCTTCACCGGAAGCTCAGCGAAATCGCTCTGAGTGACGATGATGGTGACGGGCTCTGCTGAAACCTCATCGGCAGCTTCTCGGCTCGCTCCGGCCGTTTGGGGGGCTCGCGCGGACGGTACCGCGCATGAATACCCGTTGGAAGTTTCCGCGCCAGACCTCGTGTCCTGCGTGATCGACTCGAAAGTGACAGAACCGGCTTCCCGAGGCCCGGAAGAACGCGGCGTTGCCAGTACCTCACCGCCGAACACTGTGTAATCCGGTGCCGCAGTACACGAGCCGCG
>CAMNYG010000406.1 GCA_946570335.1 uncultured Dietzia sp.
AGGACCTCACCCGCGAGTCACCGCTCATCCAGCGGCTGGAAGCGTTCCTGGCAGAGCAGCGGATCGACATCGCTGGCATCGAGTTCATCGACACGCGGAGGGGGGCCCAGGTCTACACACAAACCACCACGACCACGAACACCAACCCCGCGGTCGCGCCCGCCGAGCCCGCCCCCGGCCGCCTGTCCGCTGCGGACAGGATCGCGGAGTTCATCGCGCATGAGCTCGCGGAGCTGGCGACAGCGTCAGGCGAGCACGCAGCCGCTTGACCAGCGGCGTATTCGCCACACACCCCTGCCCCGCGAGACATGGGCACGCGGTTCGAAACCTCCGTGCGCGCGCCCTGGTGACGAACCGTTCACCCACGTCTCGGTGACTGGCTTACCCCACACGACAGAGGGCCCGGACGCCCCCACCACGTGATGCGGTGAGAACACCCGGGCCGTCTCATGTCACTCAGTGACGGGACCGGCGAGCGCTTCTCGTCAGACGAGCACCGAGCGAGTGAACGACTCCGACGCGATCCGCGTGCCCTCGACCAGCGACTGCAGCTTCGCAACCGCGATCTCCGGGTGGACGCGACCGCCCAGGCCGCAGTCCGTCGAGGCCACGACGCGGTCGGCGCCCACGAGGTTCGCCAGGCGCGAGACCCGATCCGCGACGAGCTCCGGGTGCTCCACGACGTTCGTCGAGTGGGAGACGATCCCGGGGATGATGTACTTGTCGTCCGGCAGCGTGACGTCCTTCCAGATCTTCCACTCGTGCTCGTGGCGGACGTTCGCCGCCTCGAACGTGATGCCGGCGGCGTTGATCGTGAGGACCTGGTCGACGATGACGGAGAACGGCAGGTCCGTCACGTGGGGTCCGTGCCAGGAGCCCCAACACGTGTGCACCCGGACCTGCTGCGGGTCGATGCCGCGCAGCGCGTGGTTGAGCGCGTCGATGCTCAGCTGCGTGAAGGCCCGGTAGTCCTCGTGGCTGGGCTCGGGGTTGATCTGGTCGAAGTTCTCCGCCAGCGAGGGGTCGTCGATCTGCACGGTGAGTCCGGCCTCGGTGATGGCGAGGTACTCCTCGCGCAGCACGTCCGCCCACGCCCACACGAACTCCTCGTAGGTGGCGTAGTGCTCGTTCTCGATGCGTGCGGCCGAGGCCGGCGACAGCGCATTGAGGAAGCCGCGCGACGTCTCGTAGCCGGCGGCCTCGAGGCCCTTCTTCACGTTCGCGATATCACGGGCGACGGCCTCGTGCCCGGCGTAGGAGATCGGGCCGACAGCCACGGGGAAGCCCGGCTGTGTGCCGGTGTCCGTGCCCGCGTCCGGGTCGCTGTACGCGGCCGGGAACAGGTTGCGGTCACGGCGGTCCGCGAAGCTCGTGAGCTTGATGCTGCCCGGCTCGCTCACCTGCTTGGGGAGGTTCCACAGGCCCTCACCGGAGATCTCCAGTCCGTTCGTCCGGTTGAACGAGTAGTGCCACCATGCGCCGTAGTCGAACTGCGAGGCCATCGCGTGCCCGTACTCGCCGTCGTTGGGCTCGGTGATGCCCAGGTCCTTCTGCCTCTGCAGCAGGTCGACGACGCTGTCGGTCAGCAGTGCGGCGTACTCCTCGGGGCTGGCGTTCCCCGAGGCCTTGGCGGCGTTCGCCTCGATGAGGGCGGGGGTGCGCGGAAGCGATCCGGCGTGGGAGGTGCGGATGGCGTCGGACATGGTGATCTCCTTGTGGAACCCGGTTACCCGGCTAGGTGTCTTGGGTATCCCGCCCGCGCCCCGATGTCCGAAGACTCCGCGGTGCGTGCGGACGATCACAGGTCATCACACGTGCACACGCCCGCCCATCGCGGAGCGTCATGGACGGCAATGAAACGTCACAAACCGACGCGGCCAGGACGTGCTCCCGGCGAGTCCGGTTCACTACGGGAGTTGACGGTTGAGTGACCGGATTTCAGTACCCCAGGGATACCTGAATCCGGTCACTCAATCGCCGAATCCCGAACTCAGTCCGATGCACGCTCACCAGCCACCAGGAACTCCGGCAGCCAGATCCGCTCCCAGTCCCCGGTCTCCTGGGCCTCGTTCCCCTCGCGGACCGGCGGTCGCGGTGCCACCCAGTACGTGCCCAGCGCATCGCGTTCGAGCAGGCGGTAGTCGATGAGTTCGCGCCGCAGATATGCGACGTCGTCGTGAACCGGACGCAGGATCGCGTTCACCTGGGTCTCCGTGTAGGTCTCGCCGGGAACGAAGCGGGCCAGCAACTCCAGCAGCACTGCGAATCGGGGGCGTCTGCGCGCGGGGATCCGAAGAAGGCGCAGGTGCTCACCGGCCCCCTCGACATGCGGGCGGATGAGGCGCTCGTGTGCGATCCGCGCGGCCTCGCGATCCAGCTCCAGCGCTGCGCGGGCGGTCGTGTAGTTCTCGCCGGTGCGCGCCATGCGAGCGCGGACGATCGTCTTGAAGTCACTCCGAGTGGTCATGTGCGGTCTTCCCGCGCCGCTCGCATCCCCAGCCTGCACGGCGCGTGACTCGTCACTGGTCCCACGATGGTCGTGCTCGTGCTGTGATCCGAGGATCTGCTCCCCTTCACCTGCGCGTCCGAGCTGGGGTCG
>CAMNYG010000407.1 GCA_946570335.1 uncultured Dietzia sp.
CAACCTCCGAAGGGATGCACAACCCGAGCGCCGGACGACGACGGAGATGCACAACCGCCCGGGCCTGCGCGGCCAACGCGACGACGCGGATGCACAACCTCC
The DNA here is from genome assembly GCA_946570335.1 of uncultured Dietzia sp. Taxonomy (GTDB): domain Bacteria; phylum Actinomycetota; class Actinomycetes; order Mycobacteriales; family Mycobacteriaceae; genus Dietzia. The sequence continues at coordinate 103 of CAMNYG010000407.1, forward strand.
GAAGGGATGCACAACCCGAGCGCCGGACGACGACGGAGATGCACAACTCCCCCGGACTGCGTGGCCAACGCGACGACGGGGATGCACAACCCCCCGGGCAGGCGCGGCCGACGCGACGATTCGGGTGCACATCCGGCCGGACTCATCGCGCGGCCGCGGTCTCCGGCTGGAGCACGGGATTGGAGCCCTCCGGGTCGCCGGCCATGGCGGTGAGGAAGTCGGCGACGTACTGCAGCATCTCGTCGTCGCGGGCCTTCTCGCCCCCCGCACCCGCGCGCGCGCCTGCCGCCTTGGGCAGCGGCAGCAGCACCGTCTTCTGCGTGGCCCGGTACTGGGCGGCCGGGTACATGCGCTTGAGCCGCATCTGCTGAGAATCGAGCAGGTTCAGCGGCCCCACGCGCAGTCGCGAGCCGGCCAGCACGATCTCGCGCACGCGGTACTTCTGCGCCACCAGCCGCAGCCGCGCCACGGACACCACGCGCCGGGCCTCCGGCGGCAGCGGGCCGTAACGATCGAGAAGCTCCTCGACCACCGCGTCGATGTCGCCCGGCTCCCGGGCCTGCGAGAGTTTGCGGTACGCCTCGAGGCGTAGCCGGTCGCCGTCGACATACTCGGGCGGGATGAACGCGTCGACGGGCAGCTCGATACGGATCTCGCCGAGCTCCTCCTCCACCTCGACCTTCTCGCCGTCGGCGATCGCCCGGTAGGCCTCCACCGCCTCGCCGACAAGACGGATGTAGAGGTCGAAGCCGACGCCGGCGATGTGCCCGGACTGCTCGGCACCCAGCACGTTCCCGGCGCCACGCAACTCCAGGTCCTTCATCGCCACGGCCATGCCGGCACCGAGATCGTTGTTCTGGGCGATGGTCGCCAGTCGGTCGTAGGCGGTCTCGGTGAGCGGCTTCTCCGGGTCGTAGAGAAAGTAGGCGTAGCCGCGCTCGCGCGACCGGCCGACGCGCCCGCGCAACTGGTGCATCTGCGACAGTCCAAGCTGGTCGGAGCGGTCGACGATCAGAGTGTTGGCGTTGGAGATGTCCAGGCCGGTCTCGACGATGGTCGTACACACCAGCACGTCGTACTCGCGGTTCCAGAATCCGCCGACGGTCTGCTCGAGCTGCTCCTCCCCCATCTGCCCGTGCGCCACCACGACGCGCGCCTCGGGCACCAGATCGCGGATGCGCGCGGCCGTCGAGTCGATGGTCCGCACCCGGTTGTGCACGTAGAACACCTGCCCCTCGCGCAGCAGCTCACGCCGGATGGCGGCGGCGACCTGCTTGTCCGAGTACGCGCCGACATACGTCAGCACCGGCAGCCGCTCCTCGGGCGGGGTGAGGATCTGGCTCATCTCGCGGATCCCGGCCAGCGACATCTCGAGCGTCCGCGGGATCGGCGTGGCGGACATGGTCAGTACGTCGACATGGGTGCGCAGGGAGGTGATGTGCTCCTTGTGCTCCACACCGAAGCGCTGCTCCTCGTCCACGATCACCAGGCCGAGGTTCTTCCACCGCACCCCTGTCGCGAGCAGGCGATGCGTACCGATCACCACGTCCACGGTCCCGTCGGCCAGACCGTCGAGGATCTTCTTGGCCTCGGCGTCCGAGGTGAACCGGCTCAGCCCGCGCACGGTCACGGGGAAGCCGGTCATCCGATCCTCGAACGTAGCCAGGTGCTGCTGGGCGAGCAGCGTGGTGGGCACGAGCACCGCCACCTGGGTGCCGTCCTGCACGGCCTTGAACGCGGCGCGCACCGCGACCTCGGTCTTGCCGTAGCCCACGTCGCCCACCACCACCCGATCCATGGGCGCGGGCTTCTCCATGTCGCCCTTGACCTCCTCGATAGCACTGAGCTGATCGACGGTCTCGGTGAACGGGAACGCGTCCTCCATCTCGCGCTGCCACGGGGTGTCGGGACCGAACGCGCGACCGGGCGCGGACTGCCGCTTGGCGTAGAGCTGCACGAGCTCGGTGGCGATCTCGCGGACGGCCTTACGGGCCTTGCGCTTGGTGTTCTGCCAGTCGGCGCCACCCATCTTGGACAGCGTCGGGGCCTCGCCGCCCACGTAGCGGCTGAGCTGCCCGAGCGATTCCATGGGCACGTACAGCCGGTCTCCGGCCGCGCCGCGCTTGCCGGGCGCGTACTCGATCACCAGGTATTCGCGACGCGAGGAGCCGTCGCCGCCGCGCACCTGCCGCTCGACCATCTCGACGAAGCGGCCGATACCGTGCTGGTCGTGGACCACCAGGTCCCCGGCCTTGAGCGCCAGCGGGTCCACCTGGTTGCGGCGCTTGGAGTGTCGGGCTTTGGGGCGTGCGGTGGCGCCGAGTCTGTTGCCGGTGAGGTCCGTCTCGGAGACGACGACGAGGTCGCCGGACACCCCGCCGGCGGAGTCGGTGTCCGTGGACCCGACCTCCGTTCCGTCCGCAGGGTCGGCGCTCCCCGCGCCCGCGGCACCACCGAGCACGAACCCGGAGTGCAGGACGGCCTCGTAGATCGTC
>CAMNYG010000408.1 GCA_946570335.1 uncultured Dietzia sp.
CCGCGCAGGCCCTCTTCGTGACGGTCATCCTCCTCACCCGCTCCCCCGACCGCACCGCGCGGCACGTCACCAGGTGATGCGCTCCGGGCGGGCGTCGGCGAGGATCTCCTTCCGGTCCTCGGCCAGCAGGAAGCCCTCGTCGATCAGCCGGTCCGTCGCCTCCCGATAGGCCTGAAGGTACTGCTCGCGGCCCGACCACCGCCGGCGCAGAATCTGCTCGTCCAGCTCCACCGTCCGGCCCAGCAGCATGCACATCGGCTGCGCATCCCGATCCGGCTCGCCGGTCAGATGCTCGACCGGGGCGTCCACCACCGGGGTCCGAACGCCGCCCCGGCTATTGCCGAGCGTCTCGGTGAGAGTGCCGCCGGTGACGGACTCGTCGTCGTCACACTCGATCGGTGGCGCGGCCGGCGGGCGCGCACCCCCACCGCACCACGACACCAGGTGCCGCAGCCCCGCCCGCAACACGAACACCTGCTGACCGGAGTTGATCGGACCGTTGCAGTCGACGAACTGCGCGAACTCCCCCAACTGATACAGGTCCGCGTGCGCCTGACCCGCGATCTCCCACGTGGTGATCCACTCCGAATCCGGTTGACGCGCCGGCAGCGACCCGATGGTGCCCACGAGGTCGCCCTCCGCCTGCACGAGCAACACCGGAACGCCCACGTCCTCGCGCAGCCGCGCCGGAGACGACCCGACCGCGGCCCGGATGTCCGCGCCCCGACCACGGTCGTCGAACGGCAGGAAGCCGGCACCACGACTGTGGAGAAGGAAGGCGTCGAACACCCCGACTCGGGCGTGCACCCCGTTGACGTAGGAGGTCAGCGCGAACGCCGACTGCGACTCGCCCACCGCGATCACCCGCTCCGGCCGCAGATCGCCGAGCGGGCCCTCCTGCGGAGCGCGCGCGTAGCGGCCGACCTGCGTGACGATGTCGTAGGCGTACGCGTCCCCGGGGTGGTGCAGGTCGGCGTAACGCCCGGCCCGCGCGGCGCGCAGACCCGTCGTCTGGCCGCCCATCCCAACCGCCGCATCACCGCCCTCCACCGCGATGAACTGCGCCGACACCCCGATCCACACGTGCCCGGCGCGCAGGATCTCCTCCGCGAGGTACGTGTAGTCGGGGGCGGCGTCCTGGCCTCCGCTGACATTGAGCCACTCGACCAGCACCACGCCGCTGAACGCGGCCGCGTCGGCCGGGCGGCGGACGAGCACACGGGTCGCGAACGGGGCCGCGTCGGCCTCGGTGAGCTCGAAGCGTCCGTCCTCCGGCGTGGCGACCGCATCGTAGGAGGTGGCCACGCCGGACACCGCCCACTCGGACTCGACGAACCCGGCCGCGGCCAGGTCGACGGGCCGCCGCCCGGACATCGGCGGGAACGGCCTGCCCTCGGTGAGTTCGGTGAACGTCGCGCGCGTGGAATCTGCCATGACGTCGATTGTCTCCCGCCCAGGCCCGCCACAGGCGCGTTCGGGGCCCGGTCGACGACGAGCCCGGCTCACCAGCCGTCGAGGAAGATGTCCAGCTCCAACTCGTCCTGAGTGCCGCCGTAGGGGGACAGGTCGGTGATCCCCTCCTCGGCGAGAACCTCGTCGTCGATGAAGAAGTTGCCCGTGCACTCCCGTGGATCGCGGGTGAGGATCGCGTGCGCCGAGTCGGCCATGATCTCCGGCGTGCGGCTGCGCGCGACCATCTCGTCCCCGCCGAGAAGGTTCGCGACCGCGGCGGTGGCGATGGTGGTGCGCGGCCAGAGACTGTTGGCGGCGATGCCCTTGCCCTTCAGCTCCTCGGCCAGCCCCAGGGTCACCAGGCTCATCCCGTACTTGGCGATCGTGTAGCCGAGGAAACTGCCCGCCCACTTGGGGTTGAGGTTGAGCGGCGGCGAGAGCGTCAACACGTGCGCGGCCCCGGAGGCCTCCAGGTGCGGCAGCGCGGTCTTGGCCAGCAGGAACGATCCGCGGCAGTTGATGTCCTGCATGAGGTCGTACTTCTTCATCGCCAGGTCGGGGGTCGGCGACAGGTCGATCGCACTGGCGTTGTTGACCACCACGTCGATCCCGCCGAACGCCTCGACGGTCTTGGCGACGGCCTCGGACACCGAATTCTCGTCACGCACGTCGCCCACGATCGGCAGGGCCCGCCCGCCGGCCGCCTCGATCTCCGCGGCAGCGGTGTGGATGGTGCCCTCGAGCTTGGGATGGGGCGTGTCGGTCTTGGCGAGCAGGGCGATGTTGGCCCCGTCGCGGGCCGCCCGCAGCGCGATGGCCAGGCCGATGCCGCGGCTACCGCCCGACATGAGCACCGTGCGCCCGGCGAGGGAACGCGTAGACGTGGACTCCGTCATGGTCTCTGCAACCTCCGATGGATCTCGCGTGCAGGATCTCCCGTCAGAGCCGATCGGCCCGACTCCCCCGCATCGTGCCACGCCGAGCGCACGCGGGCGGGCCCATCACGGTTCCTGACCTATTCGTCCTCCCCGGCGCCGGCGTTCGGGGTCTGTGGCGGCGGCGTTGTCGTCGTCGTGGTCACGCCCGACGACGACGACACCGACGTCGACGGCGGCTCCGACGGCGAGGGGGACACCTCCGGCC
>CAMNYG010000409.1 GCA_946570335.1 uncultured Dietzia sp.
AGTGGGGCGCGGGAAAGGGGTGCGGGGAACGGGCGCAGGGATGGGTGCGGGGGACGGGCGCGGGAAAGGGGTGCGGGCAGCAGGGTTGCAGGGAACGGGGCGAGATATCGGAGTGTGGGGCGCGATGTGCGGGACCCGCGCTGCCGGTCAGGGACGCCGGCGCGTGAACCCCACCACCGGGTTACCGCCGGCCAGTCCCTCGACCGGCGCGACCATCCTCTCGACCTGGACGCGGGCCTGCTCGATGACCGGCGTCTCGGGGTCGAGTACCGACATGTACTCGGAGTGCTCGGCGAGCGCGTCCACGGCCGCCTCCACGAAACCCGACACGTCCACGTAGTGGCTCGGCTGCGGATCGGATTCGAACCACATCTGCGGACGTCCCTCGCGCGAGTCCACCCCGACCGCGGCCACCAGGTCGTCATAGGCGGCGCCCACCGCGTCACCGAACTCCATATGGTCGGACTGATTGGGGAAGCCGGGGGCGAATTCCGGGCCCGAGAACAGCGACACCACGATGTCCGGCCGGTGCCTGCGGATCGAGTCGGCGATCGCATCCCGCAGCTCGCTGTTGTTGACTATGCGACTGTCCGGGAAACCGAGGAACTCCACCGTGTCCACCCCGACACGCGCCGCCGACCGTCGCTGTTCTTCCTCGCGGATCGGCCCCGCGATCGACGGCGCCATTCCCTCGATCCCCGCCTCGCCGCTGGACGCCAACACGTACACGACGCTCCGGCCCTCCGCCGTCCACCGCGCGACCGCAGCGGACATGCCGTACTCGGGATCGTCGGGGTGCGCCACAAGGACGAGACAGCGGGTCCAGTCCGTCGGGAAAGGCTCGGGCAGCGCCGACTCGGCGGGCAGATCCCCGCGCTGGCCATCCATGTCCGGCTGATCCGTGGAATCGCTCATGGCACGAGTATGGCCCCCGCCGTGCACGCCGTGTCCGTTCTCTCCGGATAAAGCGGCCGTAGACTGACGCCGCACTCGATGTCGTCGACGTCGTCGTCGGTGTCGTCGTACTTTCCAGGAGGCCGCCCGTGTCCGCACTCTTCCCCGACTACCGCCCGTCCTGGGAGACCGACGACCACCGGCTGCTGCGCGAGCACGCCCGCGCCTTCTTCGCCAGGGAGATGGCGCCGAACCAGGAGAAGTGGGCCGCACAGAAGCACGTCGACCGCGAGACCTGGCTGCGCACCGGCGAAGCCGGCCTCATCTGCCTCGACGTGCCCGAGGAATACGGCGGGCAGGGCGGCGATGCCGGCATGGAGTACCTCGTCACCGAGGAGCTCGTCTACTCCGGGGACACCGCGTTCGGCATGGGCGTCGGCTCCACCATCACCCCGCACTACATTGCGCGCTACGCCACCGAGGAGCAGAAGAAGGAGTGGCTGCCCAAGATCTGCTCCGGCGAGTGGATCTCCGCGATCGCCATGACCGAGCCCGGCGCCGGATCCGACCTGCAGGGCGTGCGCACCACCGCCAAGCGGGACGGCGACGACTACATCATCAACGGCTCCAAGACCTTCATCTCCAACGGCGGCTCCGCGGACTTCGTCGTGGTGGTGGCCAAGACCGACCTCGACGCCGGCCACAAGGGCATGGCCCTGTTCGCCGTCGAGGCCTCGACCGCCGGCTTCGAGCGAGGCCGCGTGCTCGAGAAGATGGGCCGCCACGGCGCCGACACCGCCGAACTGTTCTTCAACGACATGCGCGTGCCCGCCGCCAACCTCCTCGGCGGCGAGGAGGGGCAGGGCTTCTACCAGCTCATGAACCAGCTGCCGCGCGAGCGCCTGGCCATCGCCGTGGACGCCCTCGCGATGGCCGAGGCCGCAGTCGTGGAGACGCTCGACTACACGCGCGAGCGGCAGGCGTTCGGCAAGCCGGTGCTGGACTTCCAGAACACCCGCTTCGAGCTGGCGCACTGCAAGACGCAGGTCATGGCCACCCGTACGTTCGTGGACTACTGCATCGAGCGTGAGATCGCTGGCGAGCTCGACGCCGTGACCGCCTCCATGGCGAAGCTGCAGGCCACCGACATGCTCGACGACGTGGTGGACCGCTGCCTCCAACTCTTCGGCGGCTACGGCTACATGATGGAGTACCCCATCGCCCAGAAGTTCGCCGGCGCCCGCGTCATGCGCATCTACGGCGGCACGAACGAGATCATGAAGGAAGTCATCGGCCGGGCGCTCTGAGCCTGCGCCTGACCCGGGCCGGTTGGCCTGCCTCCGCCCGGTCCGGGCCGGCTGGTCTGGCTCCGCACGGTCGGGGTCGGGCCCGATTCGAGGCCGGCCGGCTGCCGGGGCTGAGGTGCGCACCCTTTCTGTACGGTCAGGCGGAGGTTGCGTGCCCTGAATGCTGCATTCCGGGTGCGTACCCGGGCGGCTGGTGTGCATTCCGGGTGCGCAACCCCAATGGTCTGGCGCGGGGCCGGGCCGCTGCGGCGCTCAGCGCAGGCGGTCGATGATCTCGACGAACTCCTCCGCATAAGCCAGGTGTTTGCGCAGGCGCTCGAGCCGCTCCGCCGCCTCCGCCCCGATCTCGGTGATCGTCGCGTGGGCGGCGTCGTCGTCGGACCCCC
>CAMNYG010000410.1 GCA_946570335.1 uncultured Dietzia sp.
GGCAGCAGGGTGGTGGCCACCGACGCCCACACCCCGGCCGTCAACGTGGTGGCTCCACCGTCCCGTGCCGACTCCATGGCGTGACCGGCCTCCTCCACCGCCGCCAGGATCGTCCGGGCGTGCCCGGCCAACACCAGCCCGGCCTCGGTCAGGGCCAGGCGCCGCCCCCGCCGCTCGAACAGGGTCGTCCCCGCCTCCCGTTCCAGGAGCGCGAGCTGCTGGGAGACCGCCGACACCGTGTAGTCCAGGGCGGACGCCACCGCCGTGACGGTGCCCCGTCGCTCCAACTCGTGGAGCAACCTCAGGCGGTGCAGTGACGGCTCCATGGCCCAGAGCGTAGGAGGGATCGCGCCGCACCGTTCAGGAAAACTGAACGATTGACTCCACCAATCCTCGCTGGACCCGCAGAGAAATCGCTCGCATGCTGGGAGTACGTCGCCGGAAGGCCCGGTCGACGTGGTGGCCGCACAGGCGAACACCAGCGTGAGGAGGCGAGCACCATGACGTCCATCGAGATGCCGGGCACAGCAGGACATCCGGCGACGACCCCGGGCGTGACCGGTGCCTCCGCCTCGCCCACCGAGGTACCCGGCCGGACGACCCGGCAGCCGTACCTGCGGCTGCACTGGGAGGACGATCTCACCGGCGCGCGCGGCTACCTGGTGGTGGACACCCTCGTCGGAGGTCTGGCCACCGGTGGCACCCGCATGCGTGCCGGCTGCACCATGCGCGAGGTGGAGGACCTCGCCCGCGGAATGACCCGCAAGACCGCCGCGTTCGACCTTCCGGTCGGTGGCGCGAAGGGCGGGATCGACTTCGACCCCAAGGATCCCCGGGCCGTGGACGTGCTGGCCCGCTACTTCCAGGCCATGCACCCCTTCCTCGACCGGCACTGGGTGACAGCCGAGGACCTGGGCGTGACCCAGCAGCTCATCGACGACGTGTTCGCCCGGCTCGGGATGCGTCAGTCGTACCACGCTGCCATCGAGCGTTCCGCGAACTGCGCGGCCACCGCCGAACGCATCTACCGCGGTCTGGGCGCGCAGGTCCCGGGAGGCCTGCTGGGCGACGTGATCGGCGGCTACGGCGTTGCGCAGGCATGCCTGGCCGCCGCGAGCGTGCGCGACTGGGACATCGAGCGCACCTGCGTGGCGGTCCAGGGCGTCGGCACCATGGGTGGTGGAGCCGCCTGGTACCTGCACGAGGCCGGGATGCGGGTGGTGGCCCTGGCCGATGCCGCCGGCACCCTCTACGATCCCGCCGGGCTCGACGTTCCGGCGCTCCTGCAGTCCCGCGACCGTTACGGCGAGATCGACCGTGACGCCGTGCCCACCCGGGTGCAGCGGCTGGACCGGGACGCCGTCCTCGGAATGGACGTGGACGTTCTGGTCCCGGCCGCGATCTCGTACGCGATCACCGCCGAGAACTGCGCTCAGATCACGGCCCCCGTGATCGTCGAGGCGGCCAACGCCGCCACGACAGCAGATGCGGAGCTCGACCTCACCGCGCGTGGCATCGCGGTGGTGCCCGACTTCGTGGCGAACGCCGGCGCGGTGGCGTGGGCGTGGTGGCTCATCCTCGGCGAGGTCGACGAGCGCGCCGAGACCTCGTTCCTGCGACTGGGCAGGGCCATGACGACGAAGGTCGCCGAGCTGATGGCCGACTGGTCCCCGTCCGACGGTCCGCTGCGGTGGGCGGCCGACGTCTCCGACGTGGTACGGGACGTGCCGGCGGTCGTGGTGCCCTGACCAGGGCTCAGGAGGACGGCGGGCGGGCGGCCTCGTTCAGGCGTCGGAGACGACGTTGTCGTCGTCGTCCACACTCGCGGTGTCGTGCTCGGTGCCGTTCCCGTTGCCGATCGCCGAGTGCAGGCTCACCCGACGCGGGGAATCGTCCGTGCCCAACAGGAGATCGATGGTCAGACCGAGGCGGTAGTTCACGTCGGCGGCGGTCGAGCGGCGCGTGAGCCACGAGACCAGGTTGGACATCCACACGTCCGAGATCACACGCGCGATCGACAGTTGGACCTCGTCTGGCGTGCCCTGAGCCATGGCGCGGGCGATGATCCGGTCCATGAGAAAGCCCACCTCCTCGACCTCGTTGGCCACGGAGGCGTCGGCGAACATGAACGCGCGGGTCATGGCCTCGGTGAGGTTGGGATCGCGTTGCATGGACTTGGTGATCATCTCCACCACGACCTTCATCCGCTCCTGGGCGGTGTCCCCGGGTGGGGCAGTGCGCTCGGTGCGCTGGTCCAGGCGCCGGAACTCGCGGGCCAGGGCGGAGACCAGCAGGTGCACCTTGGAGGGGAAGTAGCGGTAGAGCGTACCCACCGCGACCTCGGCCTTTTCTGCCACTGCGCGCATCTGTACGGCTTCGTAGCCGCCCTTGGCCGCGAGTGCCAGGGTCGCGTCGAGGATCCGCCGGCGGCGCTCCCGCTGTGACGAGGTGGTGGGCTCCTCGGAACGGACGCCGGTGGTCGACGCACGTCCGCCGGAACCGGTTTCGGTCGAGCTCTTGGTCATTGGGCGTACCTTTTGTGCTGGGCGGCCGGGGGACCCGGTTGTGTGGATCAGGTGTTG
>CAMNYG010000411.1 GCA_946570335.1 uncultured Dietzia sp.
AGCACCGGTCCCATCAATCAACCGGGCATTATGCAGGATCGTCGTCGTCATAAGGACCAGTTTACTCACGTGCTCTCGCACCGGTTTCGTTGAACTGCGCACACAAGGTCTTTCCGGTTCCACGTGTCACGCCAGCCGGACGGAGACCACGCCTTGGCGGGGTCGACGGTCCGGTTCACCTCAGCGCGGCCCAGACCATCCACCAGCCGGGATGTCCGAGAGCGGCGAGAGGATGCCGTTCCACACCACGTCGTGAAGATGGGGGAGTTCCGATTTTTCCCGGTCCGTCAGGCCGAAGGCGTCCGGATCCTGAAGGACCTTGTGGAACTGCACGATCCGACAATCGAAGCGATCGCCACCGAGTAGGGCGTTGACGATATAGAGCGGCAGCGTCTCCACGTGATCCCACGAGATGTACGTACGGGAAGCGGTGACCACCTTGACGATGTCGAACTTGATGGCGTAGGTGAGCTTCGAGTTCCGGCTCTCGGGGTGGTAACTCACGAAATCCCCGAAGGCGTAGGTGACCAGAGCCCTGGGCCGGTCCGGTCCGCGATCGATGGTCTGCGCGGGCTGCGGTACGTGTGGATGGTTTCCGAGGATCACATCGACGCCGCGGTCGACCACTTCGTGTGCGGCCTCGGTGATGTTGGGGTGGGGGTACATCTCGAACTCCCAGCCCCAGTGACAGTAGGCGACGATGAACTCCGCGCCCTTGGCCTTGGCGGCCGCGACCTGTGACTCCACAAGCGAATAGTCCGGCCCTGGCTTCGCGTCGTTGAACCGCACCTCATTGACAAGATGCTTCTGCCCCTGAGGCAGCGGCCGACCATTGAGGTCGAAGGTGAAGGTGAGCAGTCCGATCTTGATGCCATTTCGGTCGACGACGACCACGTCATCCTGGCCGGCCGGATCCCGGGCGGTTCCCGAATACTGCGCCCCGGAGGCGTCCAGCACGTCGAGGGTCGCCAGGATCCCGTCCGTGCCCCAGTCGTTGGAGTGGTTGGTGGCGGTGCTGAAGAAGTTGATACCGGCGTCATTCCGGAACTTGTCAAACATCTCAGGAGAGGTGTTCATCTTGAACGGCTGGCTCGCCTCGTCGCCATTGCGCCCGGGCGCCTGGGCGCTGTACACGGTCGATTCCAGGTTGGCGCTCACGATGTCTGCACTGCTGTAGAAGTCGGCGATGTCCTCGAACAGGCGCCCTGTGTTCTCGGGCGTGAGCACGTCGACCGCCAACAGATCACCGGCGCACGAGAGCGAGACACGGGAGACCGACTCCACCGGGGAGGTATCCATCGCGACATGGTTCTGCAGGACCTGGCCCCGGAAGAACTCCTCCAACCCCGAACCCCGTTGGGCGACCTCAAGTTGGTTGAACCAGTAGCGGTACACCCACTTCAGCTTGTCGGCGGCGCTGTGGGCGATGTCGTAGATTCCCGTCTCCGGCTGCGGATAATGGAAATCCTCGTAGAACACGTAGCTGGCCGTGATCACCGCCAGTCCCGACAGGTGGTGGCTGTAACCTCGCTTCGCCTCGCCCAGGATGTCGATAAGCTCATCGATCCGAGGGTCGGACAGCCCATCTCCCGGGTCAGTGGCCAGGTGCTCGGCGAACTGCTTCCGGATGGCCGCGACAAGCAGACCTGCCGCATGCTTGGCGGAGGCGATCATGTCGTCGTCGATCTTGCCGGCAAGCAATTGGCGGTCCTCGGCGATCAGCGCTTCGATCTCGGGATGGTTCACCGCGTGAGCGAGTTCGGGCTCGGCGTGCACGATCAAACCGAACAGCCGACGCGGATCATCGAGCCTGGGTGGCAATGCTCGTATCGGCTCAGCGGTTCGGGGTCTCCGCAATGACCAGACGCACGAGACCGGCCAGCGTCGAGCCCATGAGCGCGACGAGTCCCACGACGAGAATCGCCGAGCCCGCTCGGCCGAAGGACTGCAGGACGATCCCGAGATAGACCACGGCCAAGCCGGCCAGGACCCACACCATCATCCGTTCGCCCTCGCGGTAGATGCGCTGCGCGTTGGTCTCGGTGACCTCGCCCGGATAGTTGAGCACGTGGGGCCTGGTGGACAGCCACGCCGTGAGAACCCCGAGCGCCAGCCCGCCGCCCGCGAGCCACAGGAGGCTCGACCTGCTGCCGAGGTCGTCGGGCTGGCCGCGGAAGTCGAAATGCGTCGGGACGACGTCCGGCAGCGAGGGGTACCGCACGAGGACGTACGCGGTGAGCGCCATGATGCCGAGCAGCGACACGGTCCGCAGGACTCGCGTGACCGGTCCGGTCACATAGTCAGGGGCGGGTCGATTCCGGGGCACGGCACCGAACCTACAGTCGGCGGCCGATCGATCGTGTCGTAAGCGGAGGCTATCCTCGCCGCTATCGGCGGGAGCCACCCGCTTCGGACGTGCAACGCGAACAACGGAGGTAGTCGTGACCTGGGAGGCAGCGCCGTCGTCCCGCCCACCGACCGCGGCCGAGAAGGCCCGCGCACTGGCCGCGAGGGCGGAGGCCGATGCGGAGATCGCGTTGGCCCGCTTTGAGGCGTTGCACCGGAGCCGGGACGGCC
>CAMNYG010000412.1 GCA_946570335.1 uncultured Dietzia sp.
TTCGACATCCATATCTCCCACTGTGAACGCCGACGGCCCGCGAAGTGATCCATCTCACGTGAATCACACGGGCGGGCCGCACGGTGCCGGGCCGGGTGGCGGCTACGAGCTCAGCGCCGCCACGATCCGGTCGCCGATCTCGGAGGTGACGACGGGGGCGTCGCCGCGTGAACCCAGGTCCGCCTCGACCGCGGCCTCCACCCGATCGGCCTCGGCGTTCTTGCCGAGGTGGCGCAGCAGGAGCGCCACCGACAGGATCGCTGCGGTCGGGTCGGCCTTGCCCTGGCCGGCGATGTCCGGAGCCGAGCCGTGGACGGGCTCGAACATGGACGGGTTGGTGCCGGAGGCATCGATGTTGCCCGACGCGGCGGTACCGATGCCGCCGGTGACGGCCGCCGCCAGGTCGGTGATGATGTCTCCGAACAGGTTGTCGGTGACGATCACGTCGAAGCGCGAGGGATCGGTGACCATGTAGATCGTCGCGGCATCGATGTGGCAGTAGTCCACCTCGACCTCGGGGAACTCTCGTGCCACCTCGTCGACGGTGCGCTGCCACAGTCCGCCGGCGTTGACCAACACGTTGGTCTTGTGGACCAGCGTGAGCTTGCCGCGACGCGACGTCGCCCGCGCGAACGCGTCACGCACCACCCGCTCGACTCCGTAGCGGGTGTTGACCGAGGTCTCGGTCCCGATCTCGTGCGGAGTGCCGACCCGGATGGCTCCACCGTTGCCGGTGTAGAGCCCCTCGGTGCCCTCGCGGACCACGACGAAATCGATCTCGCCGGGGTTTTTCAGCGGGGTGGCCGAGCCCGGGTAGAGCTTGGACGGCCGCAGGTTGACGTGGTGGTCGAGAGCGAACCGCAGCGGGAGCAACATGCCCCGCTCGAGCACACCGGCCGGCACCGAGCGAGGATCGCCGATCGCGCCGAGCAGGATCGCGTCGTGCTCCTTGAGGCTCGCGATGTCCTCGTCAGTGAGGGTCTCACCGTTGCGCAGGTAGCGACGTGCGCCGAGATCGTACTCGGTCTTGGAGACACCGGGCACGAGTGCGTCGAGCACCTTGAGCGCCTCGACAGTGACCTCGACACCGATACCGTCACCGGGGATGACTGCCAGCTTCATGTGGTTCGTCGGTTCCTTTTCGCTTCTAGTCCAGGTTGATCTGGGTGGCGGTGGCGCCGAGCTCGGAGACGATCCGGTCGACGGTGGGCTCGGCCACCACACGGTCCACTCGCAGGATCAGTGACGCGCCCTCGCCGGCGGCGTCCTGGCTCAGCGCGGCGGCCTGGATGTCGATGCCTTCGCCCCCGAGGATCGAGCCGACACGGCCGAGCACGCCGGGACGGTCGGCGTAGTGGACGAAGAGGTTCTGGCCCTCGGCACGCATGTCGAAGCCGCGCTCGTTGATCCGCACGATCTTCTGGACCTTCTCCAGGCCGGAGAGGGTGCCGGTGACGCTGGCGCTCGCGCCGTCGGCCGTGACCGCGGTGACGGAGACGGTACTGCGGTAGGACTTGGACTCACTGCGGGTCTCCACCGAGTGGGTGACGCCCCGCTGCTCTGCCATCTGGCCGACGTTGACGAACGTGGCCGGCTCGTCCGTGATGGCGGAGAACATGCCGCGGAGCGCGGCCAGGCCGAGCACGTCGACCGACTCGGAGGCCAGCTCGCCGGCCACGTCGATCTTGACGGTGGTGGGCACACCCGGGCACAGGTGCCCGGAGATGAGACCGACCTTGCGGACCAGGTCGAGCCAGGGCGCGACCTCGTCGCCGACGGGCCCACCGGAGACGTTGACGGCGTCCGGGACGAACTCGCCACGCAGGGCGAGCAGGACACTGCGGGCGACATCGGTGCCGGCACGGTCCTGGGCCTCGGAGGTTGAGGCTCCCAGGTGCGGGGTGACGACGGTGTTGGGGAGCTCGAACAGGGGCGAGTCCGTGCAGGGCTCGGAGTCGAAGACGTCGAGCGCGGCGGAGCGGACCTTTCCGGACTTGAGGGCGTCGACCAGCGCGGACTCGACGATCAGGCCACCACGCGCGGCGTTGACGATCACGACGCCGTCCTTGGCACGGGCCAGACGATCGGCGTCGAAGAGACCCGCGGTCTCCTTGGTCTTGGGCAGGTGCATCGTGATGATGTCGGCCCGCGAGACCAGCTCGTCGATGTCCACCAGCTCGATCCCCAGCTGTGCGGCACGCGCGGCCGGCAGGTACGGGTCGTAGGCGATGAGGTCGGTCTCGAAGGCCGCCAGGCGCTGGGCCACGAGCTGGCCGATACGGCCGAGGCCCACGACGCCGACGGTCTTGCCGAGCAGCTCGACGCCGTTGAAGGAACTGCGCTTCCACGTGTGCTCACGCAGCGTCGCGTCGGCGGCCGGGATCTGGCGGCAGGCGGCCATGAGCAGCGCAACGGCGTGCTCGGCGGCGGAGTGGATGTTGGAGGTGGGCGCGTTGACCACCATGACGCCGCGCTCGGTGGCGGCGGGGATCTCGACGTTGTCCAGGCCGACGCCGGCACGACCGATGATCTTGTGGTTCGGGGCGGCGGGGAGCACCTCGGCGT
>CAMNYG010000413.1 GCA_946570335.1 uncultured Dietzia sp.
GCGGTCACGACTCGGCTCCCGCGGTCGCGGCGCCCGGGGCGGCCTCGACCCCGGGGTGGGTCACGGTGGCCCCGGTGAGCTCGCGTGTGACCGACCAGCCGGGTGTGAACAGGCACTCGGCCATCACCCAGCGGCCGTTCTCCACCACGTAGACGTCCGAGTACTCGCCGGTGGACAGGGTCTCGGTGCCCTTGTCGCGGTCGATCTGGCGGAACTGCAGGGTCCAGGTGCCGGTGGCGCGGGTGGGCTCGGCGGTGGTTCCGGAATCGCCGGAGGGGCCGGTGCCCGTCCCGCCCGGCTCGATCGTGATGGTCGGCATGAAACCGTGGTGCATGTCGAGGATGCGCGGCCCGCCGTCGGCGGCGGTGGCCAGGGCGATCTGCTCGAAGATCCCCACCATGGTGTCCGGGTCGGTGCGGCCGAGGGGGCCGAAGTCCACCACCCCGCCGGAGGCCACGAAGCACTCGCGGAAACCGCGGGGATCCTTGGCGTCACAGGCTCGCCAGTAGCGGTACTTGAGCTGCTCGATCGCCTCGCGGGCGCGGGCTTCCACCTCGTAGTCCATGAAGGCCACGTTAGCGTAGGAGGCATGAGCCGAACACTGGTCGAACTGTCCGACCGCTGGGACCTGCAGGACCTCATGACGCGGTACGCGACCTGCATCGATTCGCGCGATTTCGACGGGCTGGACCGGGTGTTCACGCCCGATGCGCGGGTGAGCTTCGCGGCGTCCGGTGGGCCCGATGACACCTACCCGGCCGTGCGCGCGTGGCTGGCCGAGATGCTGCCGATCTTCGCCGCCACCCAGCACCTCATGGGCAACCTCGCGGTGACCCTCGACGGCGACACCGCCAGTGGCCGGTGCATGTGTTTCAACCCCATGGCGCTGAAGCCCACCACGGAGAAGGACCAGCAGGTGTTCTTCTACGGGCTCTGGTACGTGCTGCGCTTCGTCCGCACAGCCGAGGGCTGGCGCATCGCCACACTGACGCAGGAGCAGGCGTACCACCACAACCTGCCCTGAGCGGCCCGAAGTGTGTATGTTCTCCTCACCCTGCCTGCCCGAGTCCGTCCGCGTCTGCCCGTTGTGGGCCGGTTCCGCGGATCCGCGCTCCGCGGCTCCTCGCCGGCGATTCACTGTTGACACATGTCTAAACCGGTGACTTAAAGACGTCGCCGACCGGCGAGAGGTAGTGGGATGAGAAGTGTGGGCAAGGGTCTGATGGCGGCGTGCGTCGGGGCGGTCCTGCTGTCCGGCTGCGCGGTCGGAGACGACACGGCCGGGGCGGCTGGCTCGGTCGCGGCCGACAAGGGCGTGACGCAGGAGTCGCCCGAGGCGTCGCGCATAATCGAGGCGCGACCGCTTCGGATCCTGCTGACTAACGATGACGGGTGGGGCGCGGACGGGATCGTGGCCACCCGCCGGGCGCTCGTCGAGGCCGGTCACACGGTCACGGTGGTGGCTCCGGACAGCAACTACAGCGGGGTCTCCTCCGCAGTCGACTTCAGTGGGGACCTGGACGTTGCCGAGCCCGAAGTCGGCGTCTACACGGTGTCCGGCACTCCCGCGACAAGCGTGGTCTACGGGCTCGACGAGGTGCTCGCGGAGCAGGCCCCGGACCTCGTGATCTCCGGCACCAACGTGGGGTCGAACACCGGGTTCGATCAGAATTTCTCTGGGACCATCGGTGCCGCGGTGGTCGCCAGCGGGATGTATGACATCCCCGCCATCGCGATCAGCACCGCCACCGCGCACGGGGACGAGAAGAGCGCCGCATATGAGCAGACCGCCGAATTCCTGGTGGATCTGCTGGCCACCGGTGAGGTGGACATCCGCAGTGGCGAAGTCCTCAACATCAACTACCCGTTGCTGAAGGGCGACACGACGGCCCCAGAGGTCCGGGTGGCCCCCGCGGCCGAGGCATCGGCGGCCGCGTTCGGATTCCGTGAGACCGGGCCCGGGCAGTGGGTGATCGTTCCCGCCCGGTCTGAGGTCGAGCCCGCGGCTGACTCGGACGCTGCACTTCTGGCGGACGGGTTCGTGGTGATCGACATGCTCGAGGTGGCGCGCACTGTTGCCGCCGGACGTCACGCGGAGCTCGAGGGGCTCGCCACGGCAGTGGGGTAGGAGGTCGGTCGCTCGGTGCGTCCGGGGGATGCCGTTAACTTGACGGTGGCCGGTGTCGTAGCTCACTGCTACGGTTGTTCCGTGCCGAAAAACGTACTGATGTGTTGGCGACGCGATCCCGTGTGGACCCGCGCCGCCCGCTGCGCCTCGGCGTAGCAACGAGCACAGCGACGGGCCCGCCGGGCGACGGGAGGGCCGCGCATTCACTCCAGGAGAACCGGCCCGCGCCGGAACCCGGGTCCATCGTGACCCACGGTCAGGCAGCAGTCTGGCCCGACTTCAGGAGAGACTTCAGGTGACCGCAAGTCCCCGCACGATTCACCCACCGACGCTCCGCGATGCGGACGTTCTCGTCACCGCACGCTCGTTGGGCGAGTACGTGGACATGTGCGGGTTGGACGAGGCCGATCTGCGACGTCGGATCGTGGACTGTC
>CAMNYG010000414.1 GCA_946570335.1 uncultured Dietzia sp.
CCAGTCGAGGTTCTTCGAGGCCCCGCCCGTGACCGGCACGAACGTCGTCTTCGTCCCATCACTCTCGGTCACCACCAGCGACGGTGCCGCCGCGGTCCCGGTGAGGGTCGCGCTGACGCCGGACAGTTCGGTGTCCTCCGTGCCGGGTGCGAGGGCGCCGACGACGGTGCCGGTCTTGCCGGTGGCGTTGACGAAGACGAGGGCCTCACCCTCCTCGTCCAGCAGCGCGATCGTCCCGTCGCTCATCCGCTGGTCGATCACGTCCATCCCGGCGAGCCCCACCGCGTCATCGCCCTCGAGGTTCGCGGTGAACCCGGGACCGAACACGCCGGTCACGGGATCGGTCGGCCAGGCCTTCACATCCCCCGTTCCGGTGTAGGAGAGGTGGGAGCGTTCCAGGGTGAGGTTCGAGCCGTACCCGGGCACGGTCACGTCCGTGGCCGTGGTCTGGAACTCGCCCGTGTACAGGGCGACCTGCCCCGCCTCCACGTCGGTGGTGGGGTATCCGCCGCCGAAGGCGTGCGGGATCCGCACCAGCACCGACTCCTGCGTCTGCCCCGTGCACGAAGGAGCTGAGACTCCGGTGTAGGAGAAGCAGACCTGGAACTGCATCCGCACCGGGGCACGGTAGGTGTTGCCCGCCGCGGCCAAGGCCGCAGCCGCATCGAACGTCGAGGTGAACTTCACCTGCTGATTCAGCGGTGCGGTGACGTTCGTGGCCGTCCCCGCGTTGGTCCAGGCATCGTTCGTGCCGGCCAGGCGCCACTGCATCTGCGCGGTCACCGCGGTGGTCTCACTCGCGGTGCGCGGCGGGGCCATGGCCTGGACCTGGAACTTCCCGTTCGAGGCCGCCAGCGGGCCCGGAGACAGCAGAGAGGGCCCACCCCAACCGGTCGCGAACACCGCCGCGTCACTGCCCAGACGCGACGCCGTATACACCCGCGCCCGGATCTGATGCCCACCCTCGGTCTTCGGCAGCTTCACCGTCACGGACTTCCCCGCCGTGACCGTGTGAATCTCCGCCTTCACGTTCCCGTCGATTCGGGCATCGAGCTGGATCGCCTGGTTGTTGCCCGTCGTCGCCGGGGCCGTCACCGTGCACGTCACGTCCGCGCTCGGCGGCGTCTGGACCCAGCCGCCGTTGGTGTACGTGCTGCCGCAGGTGATCGTGGGCTTGGCCGGAGTGGCCTGCGCCGTCTTGATCACCGTCGACGTCGACCAGCCCCCGTTGGACAGGCCCAGCTCATCCGCCACGGACGCCCGCACGTACAGGGTCTTGTTGTCCGGCAGGTCCGCATCCGGGGTGCACGACAGGGTCGAGCCCGAGGCCCCCAGCGGCGTGGTGCACTTCGCGACCAACGTGGTCGCCGTCGCGGTCGCCGAGGTGTGGACCTGAAGATTCGTCTTGACCCGGTTCCCGTCTGGATCGGTCGCGGTCGAGGACAGGACCGGCCGCTTCCCCGGCACGAACGAGTCCTTCCCCGAGGTCGCCGCGCCCGCGACCGTCGGCGCAGTGGCGAGGTTCGGCTTGCGGTTGTAGGTGAACGTGATCGACGGCGGCGTGGTCGACTCCATCGACCCGAACCGCTTCCACCCCTGCACGTTCGTCTCCGAGCCCGCCTTCAGCGCCAGCGTCACCGACGCCGCAGCGTTGGTCGACCAGGACTGCGCAAGCGAGGTGATCGGGATGTTCACCCAGCCCGCCTTGCAGGAGCTGTTCGCGCCCTTCGCGACCGTCACCGACCCGTACTTCGTGCCCAGCGCCGGCTGGTTCGTCCACCGCGTCGCCGTCGACACGCTCCCGGAGTTCCACACCTCCACCGCCGAGGCCGTGCACGAGTACGACCACGTCTCGTACAGGTTCAGCGTCGCGGACTGGACCTTCACGTCCTTGAACGCCGTGTTCGAGAACGTCAGGAACGAACGGGCCTTGTTCGTCCCGTCATACGTGCCGACCTTCAACTCCTGCTCGCTCGAGCGATCCGAGGAGTAGTTCGTCTGCACGAACGCATCGAAACTCGGCCGCGCCGTCCCCTTCGCATACACCGGATCCACCGTCACCGGGAACACCCGGGAATCGTCCAGCAGCCACTCCCGCTCCACCCCGAGCCGCAGCGTCACCGCCGTCCCCGACTGCTCCACGATCGCAACGCTCACCCCGGCGCGCTGCAGATGCTCCCGCGAGGCCTCATCCACGCTCGCATCCCACGCCAGCGGCGCCTCGAACGTGGAAACCACGACCTCGTCGCCGTCGACGAACTCGATCCGCTCCCCGCCCGCTTCCCGCGCGGTCAGCCCGTCGGAGACCTGCAGCGGCACATCCCACGACACCACGCCCGGCTCATAAGCCGGTGCCGGCTCCGCGCCCCCGCCATCGCTCGGCGCCGGCTCACCCCCACCATCACTCGCTGCCGGTGCGCCTCCGACGTAGTCCAGCAGCGCCTCCCGGTCGGAGATCACGAACGACTGCTCGAACCCGTCGCGCGTCGCGTGGACCACCAGATCGATCCCCGGCCACGCCCCCTGATAGGTCGCTGCGGACCCCTCCAGCGCCGGCGCGGG
>CAMNYG010000415.1 GCA_946570335.1 uncultured Dietzia sp.
GAGCTTGTCGAAGGTGTCGGCGAACCAGCGGGCCTGTTCGGGGGTCATGCTCATGAGGAGGAGTCTGCTTTCGGTGGGATGGGGTGCTCGCGCGCAGGGCCGGGGACGCGTCGACGGTCAGAGCGGCTTGTAGGAGTGCGTCCCGATCGGCTTGCCGTCGACGAAGACGGTGAAGGTGTTGTCCGGATAGCCGAAATAGAACTTGCTTCTGGTGGCGGTCGTGAAGTTCCCGTTCTCGTCCGGACGGACGGTGAGCGGCTTGTTCCCGTTGGTCCAGTAGCCGCCCTGATGCGTCGACGAAGGATTGGTCTCGATCGTCAGATCGTAGGTCTTGGAGGGGTCGAGGTTGCTGAGCTTGATGTCGACCCGCCTGCAGTACTGCGTCTCGCAGACCCCGTCGAGCGTCTCGTGCTGTCCCCAGGAGACTGAGCTCTCCGGCGCCGGCGGGGTGTACTTCTGCGCCGGCTGAGTCTTCGTCACGGCGCTGCTGACGAGACCCTTGCCATTCCTGACCCGCGCCTCGATCGTGACGTTGCCGCCGGACTTCACCTGGTGGGTCTTCGAGTACGAGGTGCCGGAGTCCTGCCATTTGCCGCCGTTGATCCGAACCTGCAGGGTCTTCCCGCCGGCTCCGCCGGCGTCGCCGCCCGCATTCGCCTTCACGGTCACCGGACACTTCGAGTCACTGGTGCACTTCCCGTTCGATCCGCTGACCGTGGGCTTGACAGGTGTCGTGTACGGGGTCACGGAGTTCGACTGCTCGGAAGGCTTGCTCACCCCGCCGTCAGCGGCGAAGCCGTTGCGTGCCTCGACGGTGAAGCGGTACGAGGTGCCGTTGCTCAGCCCGGAGATGGACGTGCTCGTGGACGAGGCGTCGACGGTCTTCGAGCCGCCGTTCCAGCGCACCACGTACTTGGTGACCGTGGTGCCGTTGCCGTTCGCCGCCGCCCAGCTGACGTTCGCCCGGCCGTTCGGGCCGTCGCCCTTGCCCTCGCTCGGCAGGGACGCCTTCACCCCGGTGGGCGCCTCGGGCTTCGCCCACGGGACGACCTCGTTCGACGCCTTCGAGGAGCCGGTGCCGGTGCCGACGGAGTTCACGCCGGTGATGGTGAAGGTGTGCTTGCTGTCGCGGTCGAGGTCCCGGAAGGACGCCTTGGTGGTCCCGCCGTCGACGGTCTGGCTCGCGCCGGAGGAGGACTTCACGACGTACTGCGTGATCGGCTCGCCGTTCGCCTCGGCATCCGTCATCGCCGGCCACGTCACGTCCACCGCGCCGCCGAGGGCGGTGTTGACCCGCTCGGCCGACGGGGTGCCGCTGGGGGCCTTGGGCTTGCCGGCCGGGTGCTCCGCCGAGGACCACTCCGACCACTCCGAGGGCTCGTCGGCCAGGTTCGAGGCCCGCACCCTGAATCGGTAGTCGACGCCGTTGGTGAGCCCCGAGAACACCGTCTGGGTGCTGCCGCCCTCGACGGTCTGGGAGGAGATCCCCTGACCGCTGGTGTCCTGGACCTGCACCTCGTAGCTCTGGATCGCGGAGCCGCGGTTCTCGGGTGCGGACCAGCCCACGGTCAGCTGCTGGTCGCCGCGCTCCGCCCGCGGGGCGGCCGGCTTCTCGGGACGCACGTCGGGGCGGGCCACGGCCGAGGGCACCGACGGGTCGGAGTCGCCGACGTCGTTGGTCGCCACGACCTGGAAGGTGTACTCCGTGTCGTTGGTCAGCCCGGTGATCGTGCAGGAGGTCGAGGCGCACTGCTGCGACACCGTCCCGCCGGTCGCCGCGGTGACCGTGTACCCGGTGATCGGGGCGCCGTTGTCGGCTCCCGCGTCGAAGTTCAGCTCGACGAACCCGTCGCCGATCTCCCCGATGCGCGGCGCGGAGGGCGGCGCCGGCTTGCCGCGCACCACGATCCGGATCTCGCCGGTGACGTGGCGGTCCGGGTCTCCGGTGTCGTCCTCGACCGTGTACTGAGCGGTGAGGATCCCGTGGAAGGTCTCTGCCGGGGTGATCGAGACCTTGTCGCCCTTGAGCTCGACGGTGCCCTCACCGGCGGTGAGGCCGGCGCTGAGCAGCTCCCGGTCCCCGCCGGGGAAGGGATTGGAGTCGTTCTCGAGCACTGCGATGTCCTTGGTGGTGCCAGCGTCGATCGTGTCCTCGTCCATCACGGTGGTGAGCAGGGGCCGCGGCGAGCCGCCGACGGTGACCTGCACGGAGGACTCCACTGGATCGTTCGTCCCGTCGGAGACGGTCACCGGCACCTCGAGGACCGTGCCCTTGGGGGCCTTCGGCGTCGCGGTCGCGGTGAAGACCGAGCCCTCGACCGACACGTCGATCTCCGGGTTCTCGGTGTACTTCCCGAGGGCGAAGGTGAGGTCGTCGCCCTCGGGGTCGTCCACGCCGGGCGCGAGGTCGACCGTGGCCTGGCCCTCTCCCTGCGCGACCTCGAGCAGCGCGCCCTGGAAGGTCGGCGGGAGGTTCTCGTCCTCGGGCGCGACCTCGACCGGGATCGCGAGCGTCGCGGTGGCCGCGGTCGCGTCCCCCACCGCGCCGTCGGTCACCTC
>CAMNYG010000416.1 GCA_946570335.1 uncultured Dietzia sp.
GCGCGCTTCCCTGACACGGAAGAGGTCACTGGTTCGAACCCAGTATCGCCCACCCACACAGGCCCTCTCGCAGCAGCGAGGGGGCCTTCGTCGTTCCCGGCGCCCTCCGGAGACGGCCTCCCGGCACCGCCGTTCGCCCGCGTCCGGCGTCATCCTCCCGGTCCCGGCCCCGCCCTCCTCCCGGGGCCCGGCGCGACTGCCCTCCCGGGACCGGGCCCCACTGTTCTTCCGGTCACGGCGCCGTGGGCTGAGGGTGCGTCTACTCTGGCCCCATGCAGATCTGGACCGGACAGTCCTACCCCCTGGGCGCCACCTTCGACGGCTCGGGCACCAACTTCGCCCTCTTCTCGGAAGTGGCGGAGCGTGTCGAGCTGTGCCTGATCGACGAGGACGGCACGGAGCGCCGGGTCGAGATCACCGAGGTCGACGCCTACGTGTGGCACGTCTACCTGCCGGCGGTGCAGCCCGGCCAGCGGTACGGCTACCGGGTGCACGGCCCGTACGATCCGGGAGCCGGGCACCGCTGCGACCCCTCGAAGCTGCTGCTGGACCCCTACGCGAAGGCGATCGCCGGGATGGCGAGCAATCACCCGTCGCTGTACAGCTACGACTTCGAGGACCCCGAGTCCCGCAACACGGAGGACTCCGCCGAGCACACCATGCACTCGGTGGTGGTCTCCCCGTTCTTCGACTGGGGCAACGACCACCCGCCGGCCCATGAGTACCACGACACGGTGATCTACGAGGCGCACGTCAAGGGCCTGACGATGCTCCATCCGGACATCGACGAGAACATCCGCGGCACCTACGTCGCGATGGGCCACCCGGCGATCATCGAGCACCTCACGGAGCTCGGGGTCACCGCCGTCGAGCTGATGCCGGTGCACCAGTTCGTGCAGGACGGGCACCTGGTGGAGAAGGGGCTGCGCAACTACTGGGGCTACAACACGATCGGCTTCTTCGCCCCGCACAACGAGTACTCCTACTCCGGGCAGCTGGGCCAGCAGGTCCAGGAGTTCAAGCAGATGGTCAAGAACCTCCACGAGGCCGACATCGAGGTGATCCTCGACGTGGTCTACAACCACACCGCGGAAGGCAATCACCTCGGTCCCACGCTGTGCTTCCGCGGCATCGACAACAGTTCCTACTACCGCCTGGTCGAGGGCGACGAGGCGCACTACTACGACACCACCGGCACCGGGAACTCGCTGCTGATGCGCACCCCGCACGTGCTGCAGCTGATCATGGACTCGCTGCGCTACTGGGTCACGGAGATGCACGTGGACGGGTTCCGCTTCGACCTGGCCTCCACCCTCGCCCGCGAGCTGCACGAGGTGGATCGCCTCTCCGCCTTCTTCGACATCATCCAGCAGGACCCGGTCATCTCGCAGGTCAAACTCATCGCGGAGCCGTGGGACCTGGGCGAGGGCGGGTACCAGGTGGGCGGATTCCCGCCGCTGTGGTCGGAATGGAACGGGAAGTACCGCGACACGGTGCGGGACTTCCACCGCTCCGAGCCGGGCAAGATCGGGGACTTCACCTCGCGCCTGGCCGGCAGCTCCGACCTGTACCAGCACACCGGCCGCACCCCCATCGCCTCGATCAACTTCGTCACCGCGCACGACGGCTTCACGATGCGCGATCTCGTCTCCTACAACGACCGCCACAACGAGGCGAACGGCGAGGGCGGCAACGACGGCGAGAGCCACAACCGCTCCTGGAACTCCGGCGTCGAGGGCCCGAGCGACGATCCGCAGGTGCGGGAGCTGCGGCTGCGGCGGGCGAAGAACCTCATGGCCACGCTGCTGCTCAGCCAGGGCGTGCCGATGATCCTGCACGGCGACGAGATGGGCCGCACCCAGGAGGGCAACAACAACACCTACTGCCAAGACGACGAGCTGGCGTGGATGCACTGGGAGCTGGACCAGGACCAGATGGAGATGCTCTGGTTCACCCAGGCCATGATCGCGCTGCGCCGTGAGCATCCGATCTTCCGCCGCCGGCGCTTCCTGCAGGGCGTCGCCCGCGACGGTGCGGACTCGGACCTGCCGGACGTCGAATGGCTCGGCACCGACGGGGCGCTGATGACGGACGAGGACTGGAACGACGCACAGAACAAGTGCCTGACGATGTTCCTCAACGGCTCGGCCATCCCGGAGCCGAACCTGCGCGGGGAGCGGATCGTCGACGACTCCGCCCTGGTCATGTTCAACGCCTCGGGAAACCCCGTGGACTTCACTCTGCCGCCGGCCGGCCACGGCCGGGAATGGCGCGTCGAGCTGGGCACCGGCGGCACGATCGACGTCGGTGAGAAGGTCCGCGCCGAGCAGACCATCACCCGGCCCGGGCATTCGCTGCTGGTCCTGCTGCGACCGCCCTTCTCGGAGGGCGAGGAGGCCGCCGACCCCGAGGAGAGCCGCCCCACCCGCGCCTGAGAACGATCCGCCCTGCCCCGGACCGTGCCCACGGACCGCGGCCGTGACGAAGGAGAGCATCGACCCGTGAGCACCGAGACCGGCCCCCGCCCTGCGGCCCGCGG
>CAMNYG010000417.1 GCA_946570335.1 uncultured Dietzia sp.
CCTGCACGTTGCGGTGCCCGAACGTCAGGACGGGGGAGTCGGCCGGTGCGCCCTCGACGGGCTCGGCGACGGCGGTGGTGCCGTCGCGGTTGACGTGCAGGATCTTTCCGGCGAGCGATGTCGGATCCTGGGGGCCCGGGCCCGTCGACGCGTCGCCGGTACCGATGTAGAGCGTGCCGTCGGGGTGGGCGAGGATCCGGCATCCGGAGTGGAAACCGCCGGGGCCGAGGGGGATGTCGGCGACGAGCACTCGTGGTGACTCCAGCGCCGACCAGTCATCGGCCGCGGTCCAGGCGGTCACCCGGTTGTCGCGGTGGTCCTCGGACGAGTGGCAGGTGTACACCTCGCGGCTGGTCGCGAAGTCGTCCGCCAGCGCGATCCCCATCGGCCCGCTCTCGCCGCCGGTGAACAGTTGACCGAAATCGGCGTCGACCACGGAGCGCTCCGCGTCGGCGCCGATGGCGTACACCGTGCCCGTGCTGCGCTCCCCGGTGACGACGACGCCGCTCGGATCTCGGACCACGTCCCACGGGATCGTGAACCCGTCGGCCACCACGTCGACCTCGACCTCGGGGCCGGGGGGAAGGGGCCTCTCCGGAGCGAGCGAGCCGAGCGAATCGGTGCCGGAACCCACCGGCCCATCGCCCGGGACCACGCTCTGAGCACACGCGGTGAGCGGCAGGGCGATGACCACCACGGCGGCGGCCACAGCCGAGAAAGCGCTGCCGGAGGAGGTGCAGGACGGCTTTGCGACGGACACGGGCGCTCCTGTGGGCTGGGGCCGGGCCGGAAGCTTCCGGCCGTCCGGGTGCAACATGGTGCCCTCGACCGTATTCCAGGATCCGCCGCGGGGTGGCCGGAACAGCCCATGCGAAAGCCCCGGTCACCCGCCGGAGGTGACGGCGGGTGACCGGGGCGTGAAGGCTCGGGTCAGAGCTCCTCGATGGTCGCGGTGGCGTGCACCGTGCCCAACTTCTTCGGGTTACGCGCGGTGATGGTCCACGCGGGCTCACCGGCGGCCACCGCGCGCCGGGCGTAGACGCCCAGCTTGGCCGGCAACACCACGGGCTTACCGAACTCCACCGAGTAGCGGGCCCGCTCCGGGATCTTGCCCTCGACCGATCCGAGCAGCGTCGCCGCCGTCCACATGCCGTGGGCGATCACGTTCGGGAAACCGAACGCCTTGGCGCCCAGACGGGAGACGTGGATCGGGTTCCGGTCGCCCGAGACGGACGCGTACTCGGCGATCTGCGACTCGGTGACGGACTTGACCACCGTG
This sequence comes from uncultured Dietzia sp., assembly GCA_946570335.1. Taxonomy (GTDB): domain Bacteria; phylum Actinomycetota; class Actinomycetes; order Mycobacteriales; family Mycobacteriaceae; genus Dietzia. The sequence continues at coordinate 1,280 of CAMNYG010000417.1, forward strand.
GGGTCGCCGATCTCGGACGCGGTCGGAGGCTCCGGCCGCGGCGGACGCGGCGCATCCTTGGCCGGGGTCAGAGACGTCCGACGCTTGGACAGCATGCTGGAACGCTGGAGCCACGCGGGCTCGTCGTCGTCGCCCGTCCGGATCTCCGTGACCACGTCCACCAACAGTCCCGACGGGTGCTCGCGCAGGTTCTCGGCATGCGAGCGGATGGACAGCTCGTCACCGACGCGCAGGGCGCGGCGGGAGGAGATCTCGTTGATCAGGTGCACCGATCCCATGGCCGGGAACGGGAAACCCGGGTCCAGCATCAGCTGCATGGTCAGCGGGAACGACAGCGTGAACGGGTAGGTCAGCGGCAGCGTATCGCTCAGCCGCAGACCGCAGACGCGCGTGTACGCCGCCAGATTGGCCACGTCCACCTTCACCCCGGACACCTCGACGCCCTTCGCCGGCAGCGACGTGGCGTCCCGGCTGCCACCCACGACGGGCACCGAGCCGAGCGCGGCCTTGCCGTACTGCGACAGCAGGTCGGGGATGGCGGGAAGCTTCCTGTACTCCATGTCAGATCACGCGCCCAACAGGGACTGGCCGCACACGCGGATCACGTTGTCGGTGATCGCGGACGAGGCCGGGTTGGCGAAGTAGGCGATCGTCTCGGCCACATCGACGGGGAGGCCGCCCTGCTGCATCGAGTTCATGCGGCGGCCCGCCTCGCGGGTGGCGAACGGGATCGCGGCGGTCATCTGGGTCTCGATGAAGCCCGGGGCCACGGCGTTGACCGTGATCTTCTTGGACGCCAGCTCGGCGGAGGCGCCGTCCACGAAACCGATCACGCCCGCCTTGGAGGCCGCGTAGTTGGTCTGGCCGCGGTTGCCGGCGATACCGGCCATCGACGACACGCCCACGACACGCGAGCCCTCGCCCAGCACACCCTTCTCGACCAGCGCGGCGGTGATGCGCTCCGGTGCCACCAGGTTGACGGCCATGACCGAGTCCCAGCGGGCCGCGTCCATGCCGGCCAGGGTCTTGTCGCGGGTGATCCCGGCGTTGTGGACGAGGATGTCGATCTTGCCCTCGTGACGCTCGGTGACGTGCTCGGCCAGCACGTCTGCGGCGTCCGCGGCGGTGACGTCCAGCGGCAGTGCGGTGCCGCCGACCTTGTTGGCCGTGGCCGACAGGGCCTCACCGGCGGCCGGGATGTCGGCGCAGATCACGTGCGCGCCGTCGCGGGACAGGACCGCCGCGATCTCCGCGCCGATA
>CAMNYG010000418.1 GCA_946570335.1 uncultured Dietzia sp.
TATCCGTCGGGCGAAGAAGCTACGCACCACTATCCCCGGTGCTGACGGGAAACGGGCTGGTGACCTGCTCAATCGCGACTTCACCGCCTCGGCTCCGAACCGAGTCTGGGTTACCGATTTCACCTACGTCCGCACCTGGGCGGGGTTCGTCTACGTCGCGTTCGTCGTGGACGTGTTCGCCCAGCGGATCGTCGGCTGGCACGCCTCCACCTCGAAGCAGGTCGACCTGGTCATGACCCCGCTGCGCATCGCGCTGTGGAACCGCGAGAGGGAAGGAAACCCGGTCTCACCAGGGAACTTGATCCATCACAGCGACGCTGGGACTCAGTACACCGCCATTCGACTGACCGAGCATCTCGCCCTCGAGGGCATCGCCCCGTCGATCGGGACCGTCGGCGACGCCTTGGACAACGCGCTGATGGAGACGATCAACGGGCTCTACAAGACCGAGTGCATCCGCACCACCGTCTTCCACGCCGGCCCCTACCGGACCCTCGCGGACGTCGAGTTCGCGACCGCCGGCTGGGTCGACTGGTACAACAACCGCCGCCTCCACGGCTCCCTCGGGATGCTCACCCCGGTAGAGTTCGAGACGCTCCACTACGAGGCCCTCACCCAAGAGCCCGCACCCACAAAGCAGCGGCATCAAACCCGGGCCGATTCAGGAGGATTCCGGGCGCACCGTAGTGCGCCCGACACCCCCAGTGTCACTCCCGCACGAGCGCGACCCAGCTGACCTGGATGTCCGGCGAACGGGTCGGGTGCAGCGTCAGCGCGATCTCCCCCTCCCGCCCCACGTCGACGCCGCCGTAGGCCGCCGCCTCGACCTCGCCGGTGAACAGCCGCTCCTGCTCGACGACGCTGCCGTTCACTCTCACCTCCGCGGCGCGGTTCGCCCAGGGCCAGGGGTCGTAGTAGCCGACGTGCACGGTGTACGTGCCGGCGACCAGGTCGGAGAAGCGGTAGGTGAGGTCGTCGTGGTCGGTCGCGTAGCGCAGCGAGCGGTCCATCGAGCCGGTCTCGCTCCCGGCCGCCTTCGACCGACCCTCGTAGCCCCAGCGCACGCCGGTCGTCGGGTCGGCGCCGTAGGGCTGGTCCGCGACGGAGCCCTGCAGGCGCATGCCCCGCGCATGCTCGCGCAGCGCGAGATAGTCGTCGGTCTCGGCGCCGCCGGCGCTGACCAGGTGGACCATGTGCCGCGGGACCACGAGCACCTGCCGGCGCAGCGTCAGCCCCTCCTCACCGGAGAGGGCCCCCAGGACCGGCACCAGCCCGGGCCGGTCCAGCTCCGCCTCCCAGGTCACCTCGCGCTGCGAAGTGCTGCCGTCGCCGAGGCGGAGGGTCGCGGTGCGGGGCAGGGCCGAGGTCTCCTCGAGCCCCACCGCCTCGGGAAGGGCGACCTCGACGGTGTACACGGGCTGGGCGGGCTGATCCTCCCAGCGCCAGGAGTCCTCCCACACCAGCGACATCTCCGTCCCCTCGCCGAACCGCAGCGGCAGCCACACGTAGGGCGCGTTCGCGAGGTCCGAGGGGGTCCAGCGGTCGCCCATGTAGATGTAGGTGCCGCGCTCGGGATCGACGGGGATGACGTTCGTGGACTGGGAGCGGAAGGTGTCCGCGGCACCGTCCCCGCTGACGGGATTGCCGTGGTCGGTCCACTCGCCGAGGATCTCGGCGGCGGTCGCGTACTGGGCGGGATTGGGGTCCCAGCCCGTCGCGCCGGAGGTGATCAGGTAGTAGGTGCCCTCCCGCTTGAACAGGGCGGGCGCCTCGCGGTGCGCCCCGATGTAGGGGCGGGTGAAGTCCACGCCCTGGACGGCCTGGTCGGCGGGGGTCGCGAGCTGGGTGAAGTCTTCGTCGAGCCGGGAGATGAACAGGGAGTAGTTCTCCTCGCTCGAGTAGATGATGTAGGCGGTGCCGTCGTCGTCGAGGAAGAGGGTCATGTCGCGGGCCATGCCGGGGTTGTCGGGCTGCCAGTTCGGCTGGCCCTCGGGGGCGTGGTGCAGGCGGTAGCTGTCGATCCAGCGGAACGGCCCGGTGGGGGAGTCGGAGACGGCCACCCCGGCGTTCGCCTTCGCGTACTGGGCGTCGGAGGTGGCCGAGGGCCCGTCGGCATGCACCCACATCACCCAGGTGCCCTTGGCCTTGTTGTGCAGCACCTTGGGGCGCTCGAGGATCGCCGCGGGGGCGTCGGAGGCGGGGTCCGGGACGGTGAGCAGGTCGCGGATCACGGCCGCCTTCTGCTCCTCCGTGTACTCGCCGTAGAGCGCGGTGAAGTACGGATCCGTGTCGATCTCCTCGGCGGTGGCCAGAGCGCGCAGGGCGAGGCCCTCGTCCTGCCAGGAGTAGAGGTCGCGTGAGGAGTAGACGTGCACACCGGGGGAGGAGCCGTAGCCGTTGCTGCGGTCCTCGCCGTACCAGTAGTAGAGCGGCCCCTGCGCATCGGAGCTGGGGACCACCTGCCCGCCGTGGGCCTGGATGACCTTCCCCTCGGTGTCGAGCCAGGGCTCGCCGGGGGTGAAGGTGGGCAG
>CAMNYG010000419.1 GCA_946570335.1 uncultured Dietzia sp.
GCCGCCACGGCCCGGGCCAGTCGCTCCGCGCCTTCCGGGTCGACGTCTATGAGCTCACGGGCGATCGCGGCCCCGACCATGTGTCGCCGTCCGAGAGCACCGACCAGCGACGCACGGGCCAGATCGGTCCGGATGTGCAGTCGATCGAGGCGGTGCGCGGTGAGGTAGGCGGCCAGCAGCGCGCCGAGCAGGACGACGACGGCGACGACGAGGACCGCCACGAGCTCACCGGACACGGACCGTCTCCTCGGGGCCGCGGATCGTCTCGTACACGCGGACGACCCTGTCCGCGACGACCGACCAGTCGTACTCACGGACAGCCTGACTGCCGTGTGTCCGGAGGGCGCTTCGTCGCTCGTCGTCGACCAGGACACGGGTCAGGGCCGCGGCGAGTGCGTCGGGATCGCCGACGGCGGCGAGTTCGCCGCATTCTCCGTCGCGCAGCACCCGCCGGAAGGCGTCCAGATCGGCGGCCACCACGGCCGTCCCGGCGGCCATGGCCTCGACCAACACGATCCCGAAGCTCTCGCCTCCGGTGTTCGGCGCACAGTAGACGTCTGCGGCCGCGAGCACCGCGGCCTTGCGACCATCGGACACCCGCCCGAGGAAATCGACCGCCATGCCGCGGGGCAACCGCGCTCGAAGGGCCTTCTCGTCACCGTCGCCCATGATCCGCAGACGGAGATCGGGCACCGCCTCAAGGACCGTGGGCAGTGCTCCTACGAGTACGTCCATGCCCTTGCGGGGCTCGTCGTATCGTCCGAGGAACGCCACGGTGGGTTCCCGGGAGGCCTCCGCAGAGGTGTCGATGCCGGAGAAGGCGGACACGTCGACCCCGTTGGGGATCTCCACCGCATCGGATCCCAGTGCCTCGATCTGCCAGCGGCGTGCCAGGGCCGAGACGGCGATGCGCCCGCGGATCTTCTCCAACAGCGGCGCGAGGACAGCGTCGGACGCCTCGAGGATCATCGAGCTGGTGGTGGAGGTGTGGAACGTCGCCGCGATCGGGCCCGAGGACATCGCGAGGGCGAACATCCCCACCCCAGGCGCGTTGGGCTCATGGATATGCAGCACGTCCATGGGCGCTTCGCGGAGCCAGGTGCGGGTCGCCCGCCAGGCCGCCGGGCCGAAGCTCAACCGGGCCACCGACCCGTTGTACGGGATCGCGATACCAGGTCCTGTGAGAGTCATTCCGGGGATCGGGGCGTTCTCGGGGTGCCCCGGCGCGAGGATGCGTACGTCGTGTCCGCGGCGGCGCAGTTCCAGTGACAGGTCCACCACGTGTGCCTGTACGCCGCCGGGGGCGTCGAAGGAGTACGGGCAGATCATGCCGATGCGCACGGTCGGATCAGTCCTCGAGTTTCTCGCGGCGCTCGGCCGGCAGATCGTCGATCCACAGCGGCTGGAGCATGTGCCAATCGTCGGGGTTGCGGGCGATGCACTCGGCGAACACGTCGGCCATCGACTGTACGGCCGCCTCCACACCGCCGGAGACGTCGATCGGCGGATGGACCCGGATGCGCATCGAGTCCTCGTCCGGGTACCAGAACTCGGCCACCATCAGCGGGGCCCCGGTCTCCACGGCGAGCTTCGCCGCCCCCGCGGGCATCCGCGTGCGCTCACCGAAGAACGTCACCGGGACACCGGTGTGCCGCAGGTCCCGCTCGCCCGGCAAGCAGACGATCCCCCCGCTCTCGAGTACCGACCTGAGCGCATCGAACGGTGGCACCGGACCGCCGGTCAGCGGGAAGATGGTGAATCCCAGCCCCTCGCGGTACTCGAGAAAGCGCCGGTAGAGCGATTCCGGCTTGAGTCTCTCAGCGACGGTGGCAAAGCCTCCGTACCGGTAGGCGAGCCAGGTGCCACCGAGATCCCAGTTGGCCGAGTGCGGCAGCACCACGATCGCGCCGTTGCCGAGCGCGAGCGCCCCGTCGAGGTTCTCGAGCCCGTCGATCGTCCGGTCCATCTCCCGTACAACGGCCTCGCGGTCCATCGTGGGGAGCCGGAACGCCTCCCGCCAATACCGGGCATAGGACCGCATCGAGTCACGGATCAGCTGGTCCGGAACATCTTCCGGGGCCACGCCGAGTACCCGCGAGAGGTTCTTGCGCAATTGTGAATCCGGACCCTGACGCCGCGCGGCCAGGTCGGCTCCGCCCCGGAAGGCGGCGCGGGCCACCTTCTCGGGCAGTGCGCGGACCACGGCCCATCCCGCGGCGTATCCCAGGTCCGAGAGCCTCTCCCCTAGCCGGCTCATCGTTCCGAGACCGTCTCCGCGCCGCCCGCGGCCGCCCGGGACAGGTGATCGGCCCGGCCACCCCACACCCGCTGTAGCACGGTGATCAGACTGCCCACCGCGACCACCGTTGTGGCGACTTCCAGTGCCCCGGGCACACCGAGTCCTTCCAGTCCGGCGCCCAGCAGGATCAGCACGAGCCGATCGGCCCGTTCCATCAGTCCACCGGGAGTGCTCAGTCCGCCGGCGTCCGCCCTGGCCTTGGAATACGAGACCACCTGGGACAGCACCATGC
>CAMNYG010000420.1 GCA_946570335.1 uncultured Dietzia sp.
GGCGCGGCGCACCGTGGCCGCCAGGTCGACGGCCTCGGAGTGTGCCGCCACGGCGCGGTTGGCGTGGCGTTTGCACGTCGGCGTGCCCCCGGTGGCCAGCTCGACCGCGTTGCGGGCCGACCGACGGATCAGCTCGGATGTGTGCTCGGCAGCCTCGGCGACCTCGTCCACGTTGGCCGTGGTCAGGTCGGCCTCGGCGTACTCGGTGAGCGCGTCCAGGTACCCCTCGACCAGGTCGGCAGTCTGCCGGACCTTGGTAGTTTGCTCTCGCCTGTCCATGTCTCTCGTCTCCTCAGATCTCGTCGGTAGTCATGACGGCCGGGTGACCGTCGTGAGTGAAGATCAGCCGCAGGCCTCGGCGGTCCAGGGCGGCGTCCAGGTCGGCGTCGCTAAACACGTAGGGCAGATGGTGCCCCAGGATCTCGCGCGCCAGCGCATACTCGCGCGGGTCCGTCGCCTCGCGCCACTCGGCATGTCGGGCGGCCTGATCGGCCAGCTTGGCCGCCACCTCGGCACCCTTGGCCAGGGAGGCCACCACGGCCTCGACCAGGAGATAGAACGCGCCGGAGGTGTAGACGGTGGGATCGGCGTCGTCGCCGATGTATCCGCCGCACGAGTCCAGGCGCTCCCAGTCGGGGTCGTCCTCGTCGTCCTCGGCGGTGATGACCGCATCCTCGACACTGACCACGTAGACATCGCCACGGACGACATCGTCCATCGTCTCCATCTGCCCGGCGACCATGCGGGCGCACCAGCGCCCGACCTCGGCCTCGGCCGACGTGCCGTCGGCGTCCACCCACCCGGTGGCGGGGGAGTAGGTGACGGTGCCCGGGTGGTGCTCAGCGATGAACTCGGCGGGCACCCATGCCAGGGCGTCGTGGTGCGCCATGTCCCGCTCGGTCGTGCCGCGCTCGTGGTGAACGTAGTACAGGTGCGCCTGCGACCCGCCATAGCTCCCGACGGTATGGATGCCACGCGCACCGGAATAGGTCAGCGCGCGGAAGGCGCTGTAGATGCCGTTCCGGTACCCAGCGGCCTCGTCGTGGATCTCGCGCACCTTGTCAGCGGTCAGCGTGGCACCCTCGGCGTCCACGCGCACGTCCTCGTACTCCCAGGTGCCGCCGCCGATGTAGTCACGGCCAGCGGAGAACGTCGCCATGGATACGGCCCCGCCCGTGCACGGTCCAAAGTCCTCGCGCGGGTAGTCGTCCACCATCGCCACGACACGGGCGCGGTACTCCCCACCGGCCAGGCGGTGGATCTCCTCGGCGGTGATGGTCGACGGGCGCACGCCGTGGGCGACCAGCGGCGACGGGATCGGCGTCCCGTCCGCGTTTGTCACGTTCGGCAGGTGGTCACCATTGGCGTAAACGATGCGGATAAGGGCGGCCAGGTCGGCGGCGTCGAACTCGGTCACGGCGGCGCCGTAGGGTCCGAAGTGGTAATCGTAATCGTTGGCCGGATTTACGTTCGCGATCCTGCCGCCGAAGTTCACGGCCACACCGTGCTCGGCGGCCAGGTTGACGACGTGGTCGGTGAAGGTGCTCATGATGCTCTCCTCGGGAGGTAGTGGGGGCCGGATGCCCCCGGGGGTGGTTCTAGATTAGCGTGTGTTGGTCAGCGTTGCAAGCCCTCAGTCGTCCAGGTAGTCCTCCAGCAGCTCCAGGGCCCACCCCCGGTCCCCATCCCGCACGGCCCGGGCCACGTCACCCAGTAGGTCACGGGCCACGGCCGCATACGGCCCGGCGGGCACGCTGGCGAGCATCTTAGCGGCCAGCGTGTTTACCGCCCACTCGGTGCCCTCGACGCTCACCACCTCGTCATACGACAGGGCCAGGGCGACCTCGGACTCGACCACGGTGTCCTCGTAGTCCTCCACCAGCTCCTCTCCGCGCTCGACGCGGTGGACGGTGACGGCCTCGGCGGACAGCGTTTCAATGTGAACGCTCATGACTGGATCTCCTCGGAAGGTAGTGGGGGCGGATGCCCCCGGGGTGGTTCTAGATTAGCGTGTGTTGGCCAGCGTTGCAAGTGTTGCGTGGACCTCGGCGCTCATGACTCGGCCCATGCCTCACGCGCGGCGCGGATCTTCTCGGGCGCGCCGGGCACCGATGCGGCCAGTTCCTCGGCGTACACCACGCACGCATCCATCGAATCCATCATCCGGTCGACCTCGGCCAGGTCGCCCGGGTCGACGTACTCGGTCAGCTTGGACGCCTCGAGGTAACACGTGTCGACGGTCCACACGGCGCGGGCGGCGTCACGGGCGTTATCCTCGTCGTGCGCCCGCTCGGCCAGGTCGACGCCTCGGCGCGCCAGGCGCAGGTACTCGCGGATCTCCTCGGTACGGGTGGCGGGGGCGCTCATGACTTGCCCCCCTCGGCAACGGCGGCCAGCGCTTGCCACACAGCCCGGGTGATCGCCTCGGCAACCTCGGCCAGGGCGGCAGGTTCGGTGTCCTCGGCGGCGCTCCCGATGATCCCGCGCGCGGCGGCATCGTCGGCCAGCCCGTCGCACTCCATCGCG
>CAMNYG010000421.1 GCA_946570335.1 uncultured Dietzia sp.
GCCGAGCTCGCCCGCCACCGTCGTGCCGCGCTGGCCGATGTGGCGGCCGGCGTGGAGCAGGTTCTCATCACCGCGGCTGTGGGGGAGGACGTACCGAGCAGCCTGCGCGGGGTGCGTCATGACGTTGTGATGACGGGCGAGGGAACCGATCGTCACTCCGCGATCACACTGTCACCACGGCGGTCCGACGGCGACACCACGGCCCCGGCCGAGGGGCTCGACGACGGTGGATCCGGCGCCGCGCCCCCGTACCCGGAGGTCGCCGGGGACCATGGGGACGACGACGACACCGATTCCGGAGGAGGGTCCCAGCTGTGACCAACGCATCCGGCGGAGGCGGGGAAACACCGTCTGATCCGCCACAACGTGGTTATGACATCGCCAAGAAGGCCCTCGAGGAGGCTCGGGCACGGGCGCGAGCCGAGGGCAAACAAGTCGGTCGCGGGCGGTCGGGTCCGATCAGATCCGGGCGTCGACTGCGCCGGCGCGGCTGGACGGGATCCGGGGCGGACCCGTGGGATCCACAGCCGATCGGCAAGCTCTTCAACCAGGTGGCCAAGAAGCGCGGCTGGGACGAGAAGGTCACCACCGGGCGGCTGTTCGCGGAATGGGGGCGAATCGTCGGGGAGGACATCGCGGCGCACGCCACACCCGAGCGCCTCGATCAAGGGATCCTCTACGTCCGGGCCTCGAGCACGGCGTGGGCCACACAGCTTCGCCTAGTCTCGGCGGACATCCTCCGCAAGATCGCGGCGGCGATGGGCCCGGGTCATGTGCGGCGGCTCAAGATCGAGGGGCCGGAGAAGCCGAGCTGGCGCAAGGGGCCGCTGCACGTGTCGGGGCGCGGACCGCGTGACACGTACGGCTGAGCCGGGGGTCGCACGGCCGCGGAAGGGGCCTGTCCGGCGGGCCGGCGGCCCTGCCCGATGGTTCTCGCAGGTAGACTGGCCCCGTCCCAGAGATTCCCGAGATGCGAGGAGTTCGCACGTGGCGGACGCCAACAGCAAGGCCAGCAAGAAGGGCTCGACCGATTACGGTGCTTCGTCGATCACCGTCCTGGAAGGGCTCGAGGCCGTCCGGATGCGTCCGGGCATGTACATCGGCTCCACCGGCCCCCGCGGTCTGCACCATCTGATCTGGGAGGTCGTCGACAACTCGATCGATGAGGCGATGGCCGGGTACGCCAGTGGCGTCAAGGTCACGCTGCTGGAGGACGGCGGCGTCGAGGTCATCGACGACGGGCGAGGAATTCCGGTCGAGATGCACGAGCAGGGCATGCCCACCGTGCAGGTGGTCATGACCCAGCTCCACGCGGGCGGCAAGTTCGACTCGGACTCGTACGCGGTCTCCGGTGGTCTGCACGGCGTGGGTATCTCGGTGGTCAACGCGCTCTCGACCCGTGTCGAGGTGGAGATCAAGCGCGACGGCCGACTGTGGAAGCAGAACTTCGACATGGCCGAGCCGGCCGAGCTCATCGATGCCGGGCCCGCCGAGGGCACCGGCACCCGAACCCGGTTCTGGCCGGACGCGTCGATCTTCGAGACCACCGAGTACGACTTCGACGTGGTGGCCCGTCGTCTGCAGGAGATGGCCTTCCTCAACAAGGGACTGACCATCACGCTCACCGACCGGCGTGCACTCGCCGAGCAGGCCGCGGAACTGGACGCGATCGCGGACAGTGAGGGCGCCGCGGGTTCCGATTCGGCGCCCGGCTCGGATGAGGGCTCGGATGTCGAGGGCGCGGTGGACGCCGAGGCGGCGTTCGTCGAGGGCGCAGAGCCGGAGGCGCAGCCGGAGACCGTGCCCGCGGTGGGGCGCGAGCGCAAACGCACCTTCCACTACCCGGACGGGCTCAAGGACTACGTCTCGTCGATCAACAAGTCCAAGACCGCCATCCATCCCACGATCCTGTATTTCGAGGGCAAGGGCACCGGCCACGAGGTCGAGGTGGCGATGCAGTGGAACTCCGGCTACTCGGAGTCGGTCCACACGTTCGCCAACACCATCAACACCCACGAGGGCGGCACCCACGAGGAGGGCTTCCGCGCGGCGTTGACCTCCCTGGTGAACAAGTACGCCCGCGACAAGAAGCTGCTCAAGGAGAAGGACCCCAACCTCACGGGCGACGACATCCGTGAGGGCCTGGCCGCCGTGCTCTCGGCCAAGATCGCCGACCCGCAGTTCGAGGGCCAGACCAAGACCAAGCTCGGCAACACCGAGGTCAAGGGGTTCGTCCAGCGTCAGGTCACCGAGCACGTGGGTCACTGGTTCGAGGCGAATCCGGCAGAGGCCAAGATCATCGTCAACAAGGCGATCGCCTCGAGCCAAGCCCGCGTCGCCGCGCGCAAGGCCCGCGAGATGGTGCGCCGCAAGTCCGCCACCGATATCGGCGGTCTGCCCGGCAAGCTCGCGGACTGTCGCTCCAACGACCCGTCCAAGTCCGAGCTGTACATCGTGGAGGGCGATTCGGCCGGCGGCTCGGCCAAGTCGGGCCGTGACTCGATGTTCCAGGCGATCCTGCCGC
>CAMNYG010000422.1 GCA_946570335.1 uncultured Dietzia sp.
TCCCGGGCCGTCCGGTGCCGGCGAGGACGTCGGGTCGGCCGAGCCGGACGAGGGGCGAGGTGGTGCCGGGGTGACGAGGTTGGTCGCCCGGCGCCGGCATGGAAAGGTGTTCCTGGAGATCGACCGGGCGAGCGGAGCGGGGAGCTAGATGACGACGGAGAAGTACGCGGACGAGATCGAGACCGTCCTGCTGGACGAGGAGCAGATCCGGGAGCGGATCGCCGAAATGGCCGTCGCCGTCGGCGAGCGGTACAAGAACGTCGAGAAGGAGGTCGTCCTGATCGCCGTGCTCAAGGGTGCAGCGATCTTCGTCTCCGACTTCGCCCGCGCGCTGCCGATCCCGTCCGAGATGGAGTTCATGGCGGTGAGCTCGTACGGCTCGTCGACCAGCTCGTCGGGTGTCGTGCGGATCCTCAAGGACCTCGACCGCGACATCACGGACCGGGACGTGATCATCGTCGAGGACATCATCGATTCGGGCCTGACCCTGTCGTGGCTCATGCGCAACCTCCGCACGCGGAACCCGCGCTCGATCGAGATCGTCACCCTGCTGCGCAAACCCGATGCCGTGAAGGCGGATCTGGACATCCTGGAGATCGGTTTCGACATCCCCAACGAGTTCGTCGTGGGCTACGGACTGGATTTCGCCGAGCGCTACCGCGACCTGCCGTACATCGGCCGTCTGCACCCGCGCATGTACTCCTGAGGGCGCGGACCGGGCGTACTTGAGCCCGCCCGGCCCACCCCGAACCCGGGCGGGTCGGACCACGGCCCGGAAACGGTGAGCTGGATCACATGTCGGATATATGCTCGCGGCATGTTCCCCGGTACCTTCGCCGCCACGACACCCGACAAGCCCGCCGTCATCCGCCCCGCCACCGGCGAGCAGATCACCTACGCCCAGCTCGAGGCGAGGTCGGCGCAGCTGGCCCACCTGCTGGTCGACGACTGGGGGCTGCGCCCCGGTGACACGATCGCCGTGGTCTCCGACAACACCCTCGAGATGATCGAGATCTATTGGGGCGCGCTGCGTGTCGGCCTCTACATCGCCGCGATCAACCACCACCTCACGCCGGAGGAGTCGTCCTACATCATCGGCGACTGCGGGGCCCGGGCGCTGTTCGTCTCCGCTCCGGTGGCCGGCCACGTCGACCTGTCCCCAGGCGCGCACGCGGGGGTCGAGCACCGCGTGGTGTTCGGCGGCGAGCTCGACGGTTTCGAGGACTACCGCACCCTGCTTGAGGGCATGTCCACCGAGGCGCCGGTCGATCAGCCGCGAGGCCATGACTTCCTCTACTCCTCCGGCACCACCGGCCGGCCCAAGGGTGTCCGCGTCGACCCGCCGGAGGGGCAGATCGACGAGGTCCCGGACTACTACACGCCGGTGTTCAGCTTCCTGTACGCCTTCGACGCGGACAGCGTCTACCTCTGCCCGGCGCCGCTGTACCACGCTGCGCCGCTCCGGTTCTGTGGCGTGGTGAACTCGGTCGGCGGCACGGTGATCCTCATGGACCGGTTCGACGCCGAGGACGCGCTGCGGCTCATCGAGGAGTACCGGGTCACGCATTCGCAGTGGGTGCCCACGATGTTCGTGCGCATGCTCAAGCTGCCGGAGGAGGTGCGTACGCGCCACGACCTGTCGAGCCTCACGCACGCCATCCACGCCGCCGCGCCGTGCCCGCCGGAGGTCAAGCGACGCATGATCGAGTGGTGGGGCCCGGTGATCCACGAGTACTACTCGGCCACCGAGGGCATGGGCATCACGTTCATCAACTCCCAGGAGGCGCTCGAGCGCCCGGGGTCGGTGGGTAGGGACGGGCTCAAGGGGATCGCCCATATCTGTGACGACGACGGCAACGAGCTCCCGGCCGGCGAGATCGGGACCATCTACTGGCAGAACGACGAGAACTCCTTCTCGTACCACGGCGACGAGGAGAAGACGGCGTCCGTCCGCCACCCCGATCACCCGACCTGGGCGACGTTCGGCGACGTCGGCTACCTGGACGCCGACCGCTTCCTCTACCTGACCGACCGCAAGGTGTTCACCATCATCTCGGGCGGGGTGAACATCTACCCGCAGGAGATCGAGAACGCGCTCGTCCTGCACCCGGCCGTGGAGGACGTCGCGGTGATCGGTATCCCCGACGAGGAGATGGGGGAGAAGGTCCACGCAGTCGTGGTGGCGGCCGAGGGGCATGAACCCGGCCCGGCGTTGGCCGAGGAGATCCTCGGCGCGCTGCGGGGCACCATCTCGGACTTCAAGCTGCCCCGCGGTCTGGACTTCGTCGACGAACTGCCGCGCACGCCCACCGGGAAGCTGGTCAAGCGGCGGATCGTGCAGCAGTACACGTAGCTCGTGATCCCGCGATCGCCGTGCCCCCGCCCGGTCGGTCTTCTAGGATCACCGGGGTGGACCGGGATCGGGTACTGGAGACCTTCACCGCTGATCGGCCGCGGCTGGTCCGGCTCGCGACCCGGATCCTCGCCGATCCCGCCGAGGCCGAGGACATCGTCCAGCAG
>CAMNYG010000423.1 GCA_946570335.1 uncultured Dietzia sp.
CGTGGCTTCACCGCCGTCAAGCACCAGCGCGAGGTCGGCGCCGGCTACTTCGACCTGATCGCCACGACGGTCGACCCCAACACGTCCACCGCGGCACTGAAGGGCTCCACCGAGGAGGGGCAGTTCAAGTGATCCCGGTCGGCCCACACGGGCCCGGGACCGCCGGATCCCCAAGGTAGCCTTCCCCCTTGCGGAAGCGACCACCGGGGGCCGCGCCCGCCTCACGGAGGCTGGAACGCCCCCCGGTGGCGTCAGTGCCATCAGGTCACCGGCTGCCGGTCGTGAGGTCGCGCGCCACGTGCTCGGCGCGACACCTGCCGCTGACCGGATACCGCGCCGCGGCACCCCCATTTCCCCCGAGAAGGACCCGTACTGATGAGCAGTCCCCGCGACTCGGCTACAGGCCACGAGCGGATCACCCGCGTCGGGGTGGTGGGGGCCGGCCAGATGGGGTCCGGCATCGCCGAGGTCTGTGCCCGGGCGCACGCCGACGTGCTGGTCTGGGAAGCCACCAAAGAGCTGACCACCGCGGGCCGTGCCCGCATCCTGCGCTCTCTCGACCGGGGCGTCTCCACCGGCAAGATCACCGAGCGCGAGCGCGACCAGGCCGCCCTGCGGCTGCGCTTCACCACCGAGCTCGCCGACTTCTCCGACCGTCAACTGGTGATCGAGGCGGTCGTCGAGGACGAGGACGCCAAGATCGCGGTCTTCCGGCAGCTCGACGAGGTGGTCACGGACCCGCAGGCCGTGCTGGCGTCCAACACCTCGTCCATCCCCATCATGAAGCTCGGCACGGCCACCACCCGGCCCGAGCGCGTGATCGGCATGCACTTCTTCAACCCGGTGCCGGTGCTCCCGCTCGTCGAGCTGGTGAGCACCCTCGAGACCGGCGAGGCGGTCCGGGCGCGCGCCGAGGATTTCGCCCAGCAGGTCATGGGCAAGCAGGTCGTCCACTCGGCGGACCGCTCCGGCGCCGTGGTCAACGCCCTGCTCGTCCCGTACCTGCTCTCTGCTATCCGAATGGCCGAGTCCGGCTTCGCGACCGCCGAGGACATCGACAAGGCCATGGTCCTGGGCTGCGCGCACCCGATGGGCCCGCTCTCACTGGCCGACCACGTGGGGTTGGACACCGTGAAGGCGATCGCCGACTCGATGTATGTCGAGTTCAAGGAGCCCCTGTACTCGCCGCCGCCGCTACTGCTGCGGATGGTCGAGGCGGGCCGGCTCGGCAAGAAGTCGGGCCAGGGCTTCTACCGTTATTCCGCACCGCGGGCCGCGGCACGCTCGACGCGTTGAGTTTATGCAGTCGCCGTCGCCGCCGCCGCAGTCGTCGTCGCCGTCGTCGACCCACCCCTCACGCCACCTCGAACCGGCGCGCGCGTCGAGCGTCCCGGGCTACCCACGCATCGGTCGTCGTCGCGAGCTCAAGCGCGCGCTCGAGCGCTACTGGCACGGCGACGACACCCGCTCCCAGCTGCTCGCCGTGGGGCGCCGCATCCGCGATTCCACCTGGCACGACCTGCATGATGCGGGCCTGACTCAACTGCCCGGCAACACCTTCTCGTTCTACGACCACATCCTCGACGACGCCCTGCTCTTCGGCGCGGTCCCCGCGCGGTTCCGCGAGCTGATTCAGGGGCTCTCTCCGGTGGACACGGTGTTCGCCCTCGCGCGCGGTCGGGCCGATGTCCCGCCGCTGGAGTTGGTGGCACTGCAGGGTACGAGCTACCTCTACCGCCAGCCCGAGTTCGCGCCTGACACCCGGCTCGGGTTGCGGCCGGGCGAGCTGCTGGCCGAGGTGGCCCGCGCCCGTGAGCTGGGCTACGAGATCCGCCCCGTGATCACCGGACCCGTGTCGCTGCTGCTGTTGAGCAAGGCCGAGTCCGGCGTCACGCCCGGTTTCCGGCCGCTCGACGTGCTGGACCGGCTGCTGGAGGAGTACGAGGCGCTGCTGGAGGTGCTGGCAGGGGCGGGCGTGACGTGCGTGCAGTTCGACGAGCCGTGCATGACCATGGAGCGCACCGCCGACGAGATCGAGCGCCTGCGCCACGCCTACGAGCGTCTGTCCGCTGTCCCCACGCGCCCGCGCATCCTGGTGACCGGCGCGTACGGCGACCTGGGCGACGCGCTGCCGGCGCTTGCTTCAACAGATATAGAGGCGGTCGGGCTCGACCTGGTGTACGGGCGTCGCTCGGCGGCGGAACTCTCAGCGGTCTCGGGATTGCGCGGCAAGCGCCTCTACGCCGGTGTGGTGGACGGTCAGAATGTCTGGCGCACAGACAAGTTCGCGACGCTCGACTACCTGCGCGAGCTCAAGGTCGAGTTCGACGACCTGGTGGTGACCACCTCGTGCACCCTGCTCCACGTGCCGTATGACGTGCGCGCCGAGTCGGATCTGCCGGTCGAGTTGGCCGATTCGCTGGCGTTCGCGGACCAGAAGGTCGCCGAGGTGGTCTCGCTGGCCGCCGCGCTCGAGGACGGCCCCACTCCGCGCTGGCGTCCGCTTCCCGTGCTGCCCAG
>CAMNYG010000424.1 GCA_946570335.1 uncultured Dietzia sp.
GGCCCTTGCCGGTGGGCTGCGGGGGGTGCGTCAGCCGGCGACGCGACGCAGACGCGCCGACAGCCGCGGGACGAGCCCCTTGTCCGGATGGACGCGCTCTTCGACCCATCCGAGGTCGCCGCCCTCGACGATCCCGTAGATGCGTTTGGCGGCACCCATGCGCGGGCCGGTGGGCGAGGACATGACCACGTCGGTGGACATCTCCCACGCCGACTGGGTGAGCGGCTTGCCGTAGTACATCTCGATCACGCCGGAGGCGTGGGAGACGAGGAACTCGAGCTGGTCGTCCTCGGAGATCCGCCAGTAGCCGGACTCGCGGTAGGCGGCGGCGTCCACGGCACCCCCCGAGTCGAAGGTCCAGGCGCGGGAAGACCAGGTCAGGTAGTTCTCTCCGTCGTGCGAGACGATGATCTGCTGGCCGAAGCGGTGCTGGCCGCGGTCGGAGGTGTCCGCCTCACCCTCGCCCTCCCAGACGCCCACGAGGGGCAGCAGGGCGAGCAGGCCGGGGTGCAGGTCCGGGCCGAAGCGCAGGTTCGCCGTGTCCTCGGCGACCGGCAGCTCGGAGAACGGCGTGATGTTACGGCCGGCCGTCTGCTCGGACCGCTGGACAGCGGCGTCGACGGCGGCGTTTCCGGAACCGGGCACGACCGACGGGCCGTCTCCCCTCTCAGGGGTGGACGGCGTGGGGTCCCCGGCGTTGGTCTGACCGCTGTCCGTCACGACTCGTCGGTGACCGTGCGGTAGACGATGTAGCAGGTGGCCCACAGGATGGCCAGCGTGCAGAGGACGAGGAGGATCTCGAAGAAGAGCACCATGGGCCCAATCCTAACCCCGAGTCGCACCGGGCCGCGCCTCCGAGTCCCCCAAGTCCCGCCCGAGGGGGTGTCGGCGTCCCCGGGCGCGGGGGCGTCCGGGCGGGAGCTGGTGGTTCAGCCCAGCGAGATGCGGGCGTCGATCGCGTGGATGAGGCAGTCCTCGGCGGGCACGGTGAACTCCTCGCGCACGCGTGCGGTGAGACCCACGACGGTGACGATGGTGAACTCCGCCAGCACGATCCCCTCGCGGCCGGGCGGGTCGACGGTGATCTCGATGTCCCGCAGTTCTCGGATGGTCGAGTACTGCAGGTGAAGGTGCAGATCCCACCGCAGGTGGGTGGCCCCGAACCCGGTGCGGAGGCCGTTCTCGCGTCGCACGCAGTCCTCGGCGAACGGCACCCGGAAGGCGGCGGCCGGCAGTGTGAGGGCGGTGAGGTACGTACGGACCGCGGCCTCGCGCTCCTGTGGCGAGTACGGACCGGGGTGATCGGGGACCGCGGGGACGACCCCCCGGCGTTGGTCGAGGCCCACGAGCACGGCGGAGGCCACGGAGGCGCCGACGGCGACAACGGCTACGCGCCCGGCCATGCCGAGCGCCCTGGACACCAGAGACATGACCACAAGCGTAGTCCTCCGCGGGCCACGCGGGTGGGCTCGACCCCGGCCGTGGGGCCGCTGGTCTCAGCGCTCGACGGGGACGCCGATGAGCGAGCCGTACTCGACCCAGCTGCCGTCGTAGTTGACGACATTGGACCTGCCGAGCAGCTCGTGCAGTACGAACCAGGTGTGGCTGGACCGCTCGCCGATGCGGCAGTAGGCCACCACGCGGCGGTCCGGGTCGGCGAGCAGGTCGGCGTAGATACGACGCAGTTCGTCGTCGGACCGGAAGGTGCCGTCGCGGGTGACGGCCCGGTTCCACGGCACGCTCACGGCGCCGGGGATGTGCCCGCGCTGGCGTCCGCCCTCCTGGGGCAGCCCGGCGGGTGCCGAGAGACGTCCGGTGAACTCGTCCACCGAGCGCACGTCCACCAGGGCGTCGCTGCCGAGTCCTGCCAGCACGTCGTCGCGGAACGCGCGGATCGACAGGTCCTGCTCGTCGGCCACGTACTCGGTGGTCGGACGCCGGGGGAGGTCGGTCTCCAGCGGCAGCTGCTCGCGCTCCCACTTCATGCGGCCGCCGTCGAGCAACCGCACGTCGGCGTGGCCGTAGAGGCGCAGGTACCAGTAGGCGTAGGCGGCGAACCAGTTGTGGTTTCCGCCGTAGACCACGATCGTGTGGTCGCGGGTGATGCCGCGCTCGGACATCAACTCGCCGAACCGCTCCCGGTCGACCAGGTCGCGGACGAACTCCTTCTGCAGGTCGGTCCGCCAGTTCAGCGCGACGGCGCCGGGGATGTGTCCGTCGGTGCGGTAGGCGGACACGTCCTCGTCGACCTCGAGGAAGACCACCGAGTCGTCGGCCAGGCGCGAGGCGGCCCAGCTGGTGCTGACCAGTACGTCGTCGCGACTCATGGGTCCGAGTCTAGAGGTCGCCCCGCACGAGGCCGTCGAGTGGCGGGGTGCCGGGGCCACCGGTGCCGGCGGCGGTGATGGTGCCGCCCTTGACCGTGAGGGTCTCCACCGGCACGCCGAGCGGTAGCAGGTCGGGGGCGAAGGTCAGCGCTACGCTGCGCATCGCCAGCCCCCGGTCCTGCTCCGGGATTC
>CAMNYG010000425.1 GCA_946570335.1 uncultured Dietzia sp.
GTGCTCAGGGGCGGGAGCGCTTGTGCCGGGTGACGGGCGGGAGTGCCCGCGCTCAGGGGTGGGAGCCAGGCCAGGGGATCAGGCGTTATCGCTCCGGCCGTAGTCGACGGCCGAGAACTCGCGCAGCTTCTCCATCTTGTGGCGGCCCTCGACGTGCCGGACCGTGCCCGACTTGGAGCGCATGACGAGCGAGCGGGTGATGGCGCCGTTGGCGCGGTAGCTGACGCCGCGCACCATGTCGCCGTTGGTGATACCGGTGGCTGCGAAGAAGCAGTTGTCACCCTTGACCAGGTCGTCGGTGGTGAGGATCGCGTCGACGTCCAACCCGGCGTCGACGGCCTTCTGTCGCTCGGCGTCGTCCTGCGGCCACAGCTGGCCCTGGATCTCGCCACCCATGCACTTCATGGCGCAGGCGACGATGATGCCCTCCGGGGTGCCGCCGACTCCCATGAGCATGTCGACCGAGCTGCCGTCGGTGGCGGTGGCGACCGCGCCCGCGACGTCGCCGTCCATGATCAGACGGACCTTGGCTCCCGCGGCCCGGATCTCGGAGATCAGCTCCTCGTGGCGGGGACGGTCGAGGACGCACACGGTCAGGTCGCCCACGTCGATGTTCTTGGCCTCGGCGACGGAGCGGATGTTCCACTCGGTCGACTTGGACAGATCGATCCTCCCGACCGCGTCCGGGCCCACCGCGATCTTGCGCATGTAGAACACCGCGGACGGGTCGTACATGGCGCCTCGCTCGGCCACCGCGATCACGGCGATCGAGTTCGG
Organism: uncultured Dietzia sp.; assembly: GCA_946570335.1. Taxonomy (GTDB): domain Bacteria; phylum Actinomycetota; class Actinomycetes; order Mycobacteriales; family Mycobacteriaceae; genus Dietzia. The sequence continues at coordinate 778 of CAMNYG010000425.1, forward strand.
CCGGCCCTCCGCCATGAGGCGGGTCCCGTCGATCGGATCCACGGCCACGTCCACGGCGGGACCGTGACCGGTGCCGACACGCTCGCCGTTGTAGAGCATGGGCGCCTCGTCCTTCTCGCCCTCGCCGATCACCACGACACCGTCCATCGCGACGGTCGAGATGAGCTCACGCATCGCGTCCACCGCGGCGCCGTCGCCACTGTTCTTGTCACCCCGCCCGACCCAGCGGCCGGCAGCCAGCGCCGCCGCCTCGGTCACGCGAACCAACTCCATGGCGAGATTTCGATCTGGGCGCTTGGCGTCAGACATGTGTCGTCGGGCTCCTTGAGAAAGTAGCTCCGCGCGCGACGGGTACGGGCGCGGTTCGGCAGTGGTGGTCGACACTCATTGTTCCACGTCGGGGGGACGGTCGTAGACCGTGCGTCGGGCGCGCCCCGGCACAGTGCGATACTCGGGGCCGTGGCTGAGGCGAAACCGAGAATTCTGCAGGGCAACCGCGACATGTTCTGGTCGGTGGTGGTGCTCATGGTCATCGTCGGCGTCTTCGCCGGCCTCGCCGGACAGTGCTCCTTCAGCCCGTCAGGCCCCGAGCAGGGGCCGATCCCAGAATTCGACGCCGAGGCGTCGCTCGCCCAGGACGCGCGCACCCTCGACTTCCCGATCCGTTCGCCGGAGGTCCCCGAGGGCTGGACAGCGAACTCCGGTCGTGTGCAGGGCCTGGGGGACAGCATCTCCAGTCACACCGGCTGGGTGACCGGTGAGCGCAGCTACGTGGAGCTGGTCCAGTCAGACGCGCCGGAGGACGTCTTCCGGTCGATCGGTGGAGAGCCGCGACCCAGCCGCACCATCGTCCCGGTTTCGGGCCGGGAATGGGCCGTCTACACCGGCGACGACGTGCGACCCATCTGGGTCCTCGACATGGGCGATGCACGCGTGGCCGTGACCGGATCCGCGCCCACCTCGGACTTCGAGAGCATGGCCGCCATCGTGCAGGACACCCCGCCGCTGCAGCCCCGGTAGTCGCCGCCGAAACGGCCGGATGCGCCGATCGCGGTGCCGGCTCAGGCCTCAGCTCTGCGCGGCGCCACGCTCGTCGTCGTCGCCCAGTACCGCGTCGATCCGCTCACGCGCGCCGTCCAGGTGCTCGGTGCACCGGGCCGCGAGCTCCTCGCCCCGCTCCCACAGTGCCAGTGACGAATCGAGGTCCTGACCACCGGCCTCGAGGAGCCGCACCACCTCGATGAGCTCGTCGCGCGCCTTCTCGTACCCCAGCTCGGAAACGGGGATCTGTTCGTCTGACATCAGGACTGCTCCTCGGTCGTGGCAGTGGTGGAATCGGGTTCCCGCGTCGTGGCGGGATGGCCGGCGGCCGGGGTCGCGCCGAGTACGGCCGCCGACAGCGCGCCGTCGGACACGCGGATACGCAGCTGCGAGCCGGGTGGCGCATCGGTGATCGACGAGACCACACGCCCGTCGTTCTCACCGGCGACGGACTGCACGACCGCGTAGCCGCGCGCGAGCGTGGCAGCCGGCCCCAGCGTGGTCAGTCGGGCGGACAGGTGCCCCAGTGACGTGGACTCCGAATCGATGACCCGGGTGATGTCGCGCCGGAGCGCGCGCAACGCCTCGGACACGATCTCTGCGCGCGAGTCGACGATGCCGTACGGATCGGCCATGCACGGGCGCGACCGCAGCGCGTCGAGCTGGTGCTCCTCGCGTTCCACCCAGGCGCGCA
>CAMNYG010000426.1 GCA_946570335.1 uncultured Dietzia sp.
TGGACGGCAGCAAGCCCGGCCCGCCGCCGGGTGATGACCTCGGTATCTGGTTGGGCGCCTACGGACCACGGATGCTGCGGTTGACCGGGGCCGCGGCCCGCGGCTGGATGCCCTCGCTGGGGTTCCTGCCGCTGGACAAGCTCCCGGCGGCGGTGGCCCGCCTGGACGAGGCGGCGCGGGAGGCCGGCCGGGATCCTTCGCGCATCCGGAAGGTGTACAACCTCAACGGCATGATCGGCGCCGAGTCCGGGACGCCGTTCGCGGGGTCGGCCGCGCAGTGGGCCGACCAGATCGCCGCGCTGGTGTCCGAGCAGGGCATGAACGGCTTCGCCTTCTGGCCCGACGACGACCACGACCGTCAACTGGCGCTTTTCGCCGACGAGGTGGTGCCGCGGGTGCGGGAGCTGCTGCCGGCGGACTGACGTTTCCTCACGGATCCGAGGAATTCCGGAGCCGGGTCCGCGTAGTTTCATGGGCATGCGACGCAAGCCCCTCGAAATAACCCTCGTCGAGTTCCCCAGCTCCTCGATGCCCGCGACCTCCGACTTCCTGGCGACGGTGTGTGGGTGGACGCCCACCGTGTACGGGCAGTCGTACAGCAACCTGGTCGGCGGTGGAATCGACGTGGGCGTGCAGGGGGATGCTGACGAGCAGTCCCCTGCACCGCTCATGGTGATCCGTGTGAACGACTTGGAGGAGGCCCGCGAGCAGGTCGAAGCCGCGGGAGGCACGATCACCTTCGGTCCCTTCGACTTCCCCGGCGGTCGGCGGTTCCACTTCCGCGAGCCCGGCGGGAACGAGATGGCGATGTGGGTGGCGGTGACGCGGCCCGATCCGCCCACCGAGTAGGGCCCGCTCACCGCTGTTCACGTTCGACCGGCAACCACAGTTCACACGTGGCCGTGCTGAAGTCGTCGGCATGCTCGAGCACGGAGAGGATCGACGGCCCGGGCCGCAGTCGCCACGGGTTGGACGGGAACCACTCCGTGGCGGTGGCCGCCCACATCCGCTGCAGCGCGGCGGGGTGCTCGCCTGAGGAGCGGAATACCGCCCAGGTGCCCTCGGGCACGTCGATGGAGTCGAGGTCGGTGGGGATCGGGGTGTCGACGACGACGGCGACGCCGTGCAGATACGTGAGTTCGGTTCCTTCTGTGTAGTCGGGATCCACGTCGGCACTGACCTGCAGGATGCCGCCGGGTTCGGTGTCGGCGAGTTCTTTGAGTCGGGCGTGTTCTGCAGGCGGGATCGACTCGACGTGTGCGCGGATGTGCGGGTTCACACCCTCGTGGATGAGTGGAACGCGGGTGGCGTGGCCGATCAGGCGGAGGGCGTGGTGGTCGATGACGCGGGCGTCCATGGGGGTGCTCCCTTCAACGGTCAGGCGGAACCTGAGTACGGGTTGACTGCGAAGGGGGCCGCCGCCCCGGCGGACCGCACCGTGGCTGACGCCGTGGACGGCGCGGAATGCCCGGCCGAACGCCTCGGTCGAGCCGTAGCCGTAGCGGACCGCGATAGTGAGCAGATCCTCGTTGCCCATCACGTCCGCCGCGGCGACGGTCATCCGGCGTCGGCGCAGGTATTCGGAGACGGGCATCCCCGCGAGGGACGAGAACATGCGGCGCAGGTGATAGTCGGTGGTCCCGGACGCGGTCGCGATCGCCTTCACGTCGAGTTCGCCGGCCAGGTTCTCCTCGATCTCGTCGACGAGGCGATTGAGGATCTCGATCACGTGTGACTCCCTTCGCCATCGACTCTGCTCGGGACCTGTCCGGTGCGCCCGACTTCTCCGGACCGGTTCAGTCGGCCGGACGGAACCCCTCCGGCAGATTCACCCGGGTGAGCTTGTCCGGGTTGGAGTGGAACCAGACCCGCGCCACCCGGTCGGCGTTCGCCCCGATCTGGGCGATCCGCAGGACGCCACGCGAGACCACGACCAGCGCCATCTCTCCGTTGATGTCGACGGGCGCGATCATGCCGTCGGCGAGCTCGGCGGCCTTGACCAGGAAGTACGCGGTCTTGCGGGCGCCCACGATGTCGCGGCGGGCGGCGTTGACCTTGCCGTCACTGTCCGAGACCACCCGCACGTCGGCGGTCAGGGCGGCGACGGTGGCGTCGAGATCTCCGGCCATGACCGCCTCGACCAGTTGGCCGACGAGTTCCTCCGAGGCCCGTTCGGGCGGGCGCAGGTCGGTGTCGAGTCGGTGCCGGGCCCGGCTCACCCACTGGCGGACCGTCGGCACGGCGGCCTCGAGGATCTCCGCGATCTGGGAGTACGGCAGCTCGTAGGCCTCCCGCAGGACGAACGCCGCCCGCTCGGTGGGCCCCAGCTGCTCATAGGCCGACAGGACCGCGATCCGCAGGTCGTCCCTGCGCTCGGCGGTGTCCTCGGGAAGCAGCGCGGTGTCGACGGGTTCGGGCAGCCACGCGCCGGTGTAGGCCTCACGCCGGCGGCGGCGCAGGCGGTCCAGGCACAGTCGCGTGGTGACGGTGGTCAGCCAGGCCTCGGGGT